>JALNYF010000063.1 GCA_023229985.1 Bacteroidales bacterium
GATTTTTTTTTTTAATTTTGCCGGTCGAACTTGCTAGAAAAAAAAGAAAAACAAATAATAAGAAGTGTGTGGATTTATTTATAATTGTGCTAAAATTTGATGATTAAATGATTAATTTTAGGAGAATCGCTTTACCACTAATCATACTTTGTGTATGTATTTTTCAATCACTACATTCTCAGAATGTTAACAATTTGTGTATTAATGCCAATCCGTTTTGTACAGATGAAAACCCCTACGGAGTAACTTTTCCTGTAGGTACTTCAAGTGTTCAAACCACCGATTTGCCCAATGGTCAGCGGGGATGTTTATATGCTACATACGGTCCGGCATGGTATGTAATGCAGATTGATAATCCGGGTGATATGACCATATACCTTCGTCATAGCAACGGGCGAGACATAGACTTTGCCTGTTGGGGACCGTTTGACGGTTATAGTACCTATTCTGAGTTATTGCAAGATGTTTGTACGGGTGATTTGATGGGAAACGGCTACACACACCGCCCTAATAACGGCTACCATGACCCGAATAATCCGGGAACGTGGGGCGGCTATCCGAATCAAATGTTGGTAGATTGTAGCTATAGCGCAGCTGCTACCGAATGGTGCTTTATTCCGGATGCCCAAGTCGGACAGTGGTATATTTTATTGATAACCAACTATTCACGCGCTCCGGGCGATGTTACTTTCAGTATTTCGCAGGGAGATGCCACCACAAACTGCAACATTTTGGCTGCCATTAGTAACAACGGACCACTTTGCGAAGGGGAAGACTTGCAACTCTATTGCAGTGTTTATAGTCCCACTTATAGTTGGACGGGTCCCGGTGGCTTTACTTCCAACCAGCAGAACCCTGTTATCCACGGAGTTACCGTTGCCAATGCGGGCGATTATACTGTCACTTTTGAATTAAACGGAGAACCCAACACAGGAACGACAACGGTTGAGATTTACCCGCGCCCTACTGCCACGCTGACCGCCTCTCAGACCTCCATTTGTAATGGGGAACCGGTCTTGCTGACCGCCGGTTCGGATTGTCCGGATTGCTCGTTCACTTGGAGTACCGGAGCTACCACTACGTCTATTAGTGTCTTGCCGACGATGACCACAACATACAGTGTGACAGTTAGTAACGGCGAATGTAGTGCGGTAGCAACCCAAACCATCAACGTGGGCGCGATGCCCACGGTCACAGTTTCTCCGGCAGTCATTACCCTCTGTTCCGCCATCGGTTTCGTAACCCTTAATGCCATATCTTCTTCGTGTGGTTTAGGGTGTAACTATTTATGGAGCAATGGTGCTACCACCCCCTCCATTGATGTGTCGATAGGAGGAACTTTTACAGTTACCGTTACGAATAGTTATAATTGTACGGCTACCGCTTCTTCATACGTGAATGTGACTGATAATCCGGATATTACGGAGTGTAATGTGCTGTACGCATCCACCATGGGAAATGGAACGGGACTCACCCCGGGCAGTCCGACAACCATTCAAAATGCCATTTCTTTGGCAGAATGTACCAACGCCATAATCCGCTTGGATACCGGAATTTATTACATCGACCAGCCATTGCACTTGGCAAGTAATTTGACTATTGAAGGAGGCTTTTATAACGAATATCGGCAAAAAACGTCACGTCCGGGAGCTTCAACCATTTATAGAACAGCCAATTATGTGGAAGGTACTAGCATGGCACCTCGCCTGGTGGCAGTAGAAGGCACCGGATTGAATGACTTTCGTTTGCAAGATTTAACCCTCCGCACCGCCGATGCCCCTGTGTTGGCAGATTTGAATACCGAAACTAATAATGCCGATGACAACGATTGTTTTAATTATGTGCCCGACGGAGCTGAAATTGCTTCCATGGGTACCGGTTCCATGCTCGATGCTAAAACACTCCCCGGAACTTTCGGCTATCAACGTCACGCCGCATTCTATTTGGCTTCAGAAATTAATACCGGTCCGGTTACTATTACCGGTCTCGGTTATACTATCAGCACATTAGAAGATGTACCCAGCTATGGTGAAACCAGAAGAGTCAAAGTCTATTTGAAAGAAACGACTTCCACAACTTTCAATCCTGCCACTTGGGCAGCCCGTATTGACCAAGCAGATTTGGTTTTCGATGGAACATTATGTCTTAGAACAGGTTTAGTTACTATTCCTATTCATTATGATTATCAGGGACAAAATTTAATCGTGATGATAGATGGCGTTGGTTGTGTTACCGGCAGCTCTAATGGAGGATGTCCGGTTACGGTATTGGCTACCACAATGACTGCTCCACCCTATGCTCATTATCAACAAGATAATAATAACCCTCCCGCCGCAATTATGTTACCTTTTCCGATGAGACCCAATCTGAAGTTATTTGCTTGCGATGTAACTGCCGTTGTGGGAAACATGGTTGCGGAAATTGGGAATGGCTCAACCGCCGATAATCATATTCCTATTCCCGGGGCCTATCAACATCATCGTACCGCAGCTTTATACACTGCTACCGAAATTGGCACCGGACAAAAAATGTTGAGCGGGCTTGCTTTTAATATTGCTTCGCAAACGGCAGAAAGTGAAGGCGGACGTTCTCGTACGGTGCGCATTTATATGAAAGGAACAACAGATGCGACCATCACTCCGGGAATGGTTTGGAATCAATATATTTCCAATGCAACCTTGGTATTCTCCGGTGTGCTTTGCGCTCCCAATAATGGTTGGATTAATATCCCTATCAATTATGCCTACGAAGGAGATAACTTGATGGTAATGGTAGAAGGAGAGGGCTGTACGTTGTTAGGCGGCTGCGAGGTGAATACCTATTGCACTTCCATTAATGATATGTGTGTCTCTTACACTTCCAATGATACAATTTATTACTCTGTTAATACATTGTCAGATTATCCTTTACGTCCGAATCTCCGACTTTTTTCTACTGTTGATGACGAAGACGATTTGTTCTATATCACGGCAGCCAATTATGGTGTATCAACCTATGCTCTTCATCTCGCAAATTGCACCAATTATGATATTGTGCGGTGTCAATTATTACCGGGGAATGCAGGGGACGGCAAGCCGGGAACGCAAGGGAAGAATGGTGGTGATGGTGGAGAGGGATCGGACGGTGCCATTGGTCTGACAGCCGGCTCAAACGGAGTCATTCAGTATGGTGATTGGGGCAATACTGTATTAGGTGGTAGTGGCGGACGTGGTGGCACGTCCGGTTATTCTGCCGGTACAGGTAGCCCGGCATATGCGGGTGGTAATGGCGGACAAGGCGGACGTTTTAATACGATTACCAGTGATCTCAATGCCGGTGGTAACGGACAGGCGGGCCAGGGTGGCGGTGGAGCCGGTACAAGCGGTAAGGTTGTTGACATGCAGACATCAAGCTACGCGGGTATTGTAGAGGCAGTAGCTGAATTATCGGGCAATACTTTGGGAACTGCGGGTACGGGTAGCAATGGTATGCCGGGGGTTAATGGAACAGCAAATTCTCCTCTCTATTCCAACTATTTTCTTCCCGCATTGCAAGGGAATGGTGGTGACGGTACCGGTGGTACCGGTGGTGGCGGCGGCGGCGGCGGCGGCTCTGCCCGCGCTCAGAATAATTATGCCAATGGTGCTCGTATCGCTTATGCTTCCGGTAGCGGTGGCGGCGGTGGCGGCGGCGGCGGTGGCGGCGGTCAAGGCGGTGGCGGCGGCTACGGCGGTGGCAGCTCTTTCGGCGTCTATACTTATAACGACCAAGGAAATAGAACTTTCGGACAATGCTATGTCATCGCCGGTGCTGTGGGACAAGGCGGAGCGGGTGCTGCGGGCGGTAATGGCGGACAAGGAGGTAATGCTGGTGACGGATTGCCGGAAATGGCTTCATTAACTGTTGTTCATCCAACACTCCCCGCTGACCAAAACTATTGGGCACGTGCATACGGCGGAAAATCCGATAACGGCGGACACGGCGGAAATGGCGGAAATGGCGGACACGGTGCAAATGGTGCACCAGGCGTGAGACATAATGCCGTGAACGTGACTACCAACGGTATCATTACCCCCATTTATGACTTTAGCAATTTTAATTTACAAGATCAACCTGAAATTATTTCAGGTACTGAAACCCATCCCTATACAAGTTGTACTGATGTGCCTATGGATATGAGTGGAAACATTTCTTCCTTCTCCACCTTTGGCGCAGATGCGAACCCCTTCTCCGGTGGCTCTTTTACTACGATTGAATATGATGATATTAACAACGATATCAATAACGGCGTTACCGGCACTGGTCGTAAAAATCCTGTGGCAGACGGTAATACCTACTTGGGATTTAATTTGATATTGTTTTCTCCCATTCCGGCTGACGAAATTATAGGTGAAACGGAGGTCTGTCCGGGAACTTATCGCTATTGCGTGCAAAACCAACCGGGTTATTTCTATACATGGTCCATTACGTCCGGGCACGAATATGCTACATTTACAAGCGATTCCACGCTTTTTTGTACCGATATTACATTTACCAATACAACCGATTTTCCACAAACAGTCTTCATTCGCGTGCAAATCAGCCCGCCTTGTTGTCCAAGTTTTATGTCTTTAGATTTGGAAGTAACCGTTCAGCCGATGGTTCATATTATAGACCATTCGGGTCCCATCACACTCTGTGAACATGAAGATACAACACTCTATGTCGTGGCTACTCCTGACGATGCTACCTATCAATGGGAATTAAATGGCAATCCTATTGCCGGAGCTACTCAACCTACTTACAACATCCCTTCCGCCTCTCTTTCTAATAATGGAACATACAGCGTAGTGGTATCCGCCTTTTGCGGAGTTGAAGTAGTGGATATTCCGGTTACAGTCAATGTGTTACCCGTTATTACCGTAACCATTCCAGACGAAATTTGTGCCGGCGCAGAAGCGGATATTATTTTCACTTCTAACTTAGATAATACAGATGTTACTTATACCATTGGAACAGATACCTATCATATCATCTTGGATGCCGGCGAAACCGTTATCAGTGCCCCGCCGGTAGATGAAACAAGTTTGGTAACCGTTATTTCTGCCTCTTCATCGAATGGCTGTACCAGCAACGTTATTGTGCAAAGTATGATTTTGGTGCTTAACAGCCAAGAATCTACTTCTGCCGGTGTTGACCAAACCTTCTGTACCCTTACTAATACACTGAATGCTCTTGACCCGTCCGGAGTGGGCAGTGGTTCATGGCAACTCCTCGCTCCCCCTGATGCTAATGTAATTTTTAGCGACCAGAGTGCATATAATTCCGATTTTACAGTTGAAGGTCCGGGAGAGTACTACTTAATCTGGACATTGCAAGAATGGCAATGCTATACAACTATCAGCGATACCGTTGTCATCACTATCGTCGATCCCCTTGTTATTAATTACGACCCGAACCCAACAAGTTGCTTTGGTGAAGCGATTGACTTGGCAATTATCCCTTCCGGTGGTACTGCTCCTTATACCTATTGGTGGATACAATATGATGGAAATAACCAGCCTATTGTCCTCTCAACCGATTCCACCGTTACCGGGTTAGAAGTTGGCATACCCTACGAAGTGATTCTGGAAGATATCAATCAATGTAGTACAACCGATACTGTTACCGTTCAACTTTTCTCTTCTCAAACTGTTGATTTAGTGCCTATTCCAATGGTATGCCCCAACCAGGAGGAAGTCCATATCGAAGCAACTATCGCTTCCGGTACTCCCCCTTATTCCATTCAATTAATAGGCGAAGATGAAACCTTGGATTTTATTATTTCTAACGGAACTATTGATACCATGGTTTCGATTCAAGCTCTTTCTTGCAACGAAGAAGATACTATCATATTGATGGTTACTGACTATAATGGCTGTACTTCAAATGATACCATCACCTTTGTTGTGGGCGATACTACAAATCCTATCATATCCGGTTTGCTTCCCGATGATACGGTCGCTTGCGCGGATAGAATTTCTGCCCCTGTCACTTCACCTGCCGAACTCCTCATCCTGTTAAGGGAAAATGGTCAGCCGACCGATTTATCTGATAATTGTACCTCCTTTAACGGGCTTCAGGTGACTTCCATTACCGACCCCATCACTGCCGTTTGTAATCAGGATTATGTTAGAACTTACACTGTTACTGATAGTTGCGGAAACTTTTCAACCATTTCACAGCGAATCGTTGTTCGCGATGATATGACCCCTGATATCGTTGGCACAATTCCAATGGATACAGTTATTTGTCTCACCGATACCACTTCTGCCGTAACTACCATCCAAGAATTGCTCGGTCTGTTACAAGAAACTGATGCCTCTATCTCCGATAATTGTACCAATTTTGATAACTTGCAAGTAACCGCTATTACCCATGCAGTTTATAGTTTTTGTAATGATGTATTAATAAGAACTTATTCAGTATCTGATAGTTGCGGAAACACAACAACCATTACTCAGAAAATTTTGATTCGCGATACCATCAGTCCTGTCATCACTGGTATTTTGAATAATGATACCGCATTTGCGGATTTAGATTGTAATTATGTACTCCCCGATACGCTTTCTGTCATTGAAATGCAAGCACTGGGTTTGTCTGTCTCCGATTGCAATTTGAGTGATGTCGTTACCGTAACTCACGACCACAACAACCCGTTGACTGCCTGCGAAATGACCATCATTCGGACTTATACTTTGAGCGATAGTTGCGGAAATACCGCTGATTTTACTCAAAATATAGTTGTTTTAGATACAATTCGACCTATCGTTACGGATAATTTAACCGATACCATTTTATATTATATTGATGCAAATTGCAATTACCCCACTTTGCCGGAATTGACCTTGGCAGATTTTACGGTTCAAGATTGCAATAATGTCACGCTGTCGGTTTCCCATCGCGATACGACTAACAACGGCGCGGGTTGCAGTTTTAGCTTTGTCCGTGAATATAGCTTCACCGATGAGTGCGGCAATGGACCGGTCACGATTGACCAAGTTATCACGATAGAAGATACGATGCGTCCGGTGGTTTTGGATAATTTAACGGATACCACATTATATTATAACGATGCAAATTGCAATTATGCTGCTTTGCCGGCATTGACCTTGTCAGATTTTACAGTTCAAGATTGCAATAATGTCACGCTGTCGGTTTCCCATCGCGATACGACTAACAACGGCGCAGGTTGCAGTTTTAGCTTTGTCCGTGAATATAGCTTCACCGATGAGTGCGGCAACGGACCGGTCACGATCGACCAAGTGATCACAATAGAAGATACGATGCGTCCGGTGGTTTTGGATGATTTAACCGATACCATATTATATTATAGCGATGCTAATTGCAATTACCCCACTTTGCCGACATTGACTTTGTCAGATTTTACGGTTCAAGATTGCAATAATGTCACGCTGTCGGTTTCCCACCGCGATACGACTAACAACGGAACGGGTTGCAGTTGGAGTTATGTTCGTGAATATAGCTTCACCGATGAGTGCGGCAACGGACCGGTCACGATTGACCAAGTGATCACAATAGAAGATACGATGCGTCCGGTGGTTACGGATAATTTAACGGATACCATATTATATTATAGCGATGCAAATTGCAACTACCCCACTTTGCCGGCATTGACTTTGTTAGATTTTACGGTTCAAGATTGCAATAATGTGACGCTGTCGGTTTCCCATCGCGATACGACTAACAACGGCGCGGGTTGCAGTTTTAGCTTTGTCCGTGAATATAGCTTCACCGATGAGTGCGGCAACGGACCGGTCACGATCGACCAGGTTATTACGATAGAGGATACGATGCGTCCGGTGGTTTTGGATAATTTAACCGATACCATATTATATTATAACGATGCAAATTGCAATTATGCTGCTTTGCCGGCATTGACCTTGTCAGATTTTACGGTTCAAGATTGCAATAATGTGACGCTGTCGGTTTCCCATCGTGATACGACTAACAACGGCTCGGGATGCAGTTTTAGCTTTGTCCGTGAATATAGCTTCACCGATGAGTGCGGCAACGGACCGGTTACGATCGACCAGGTTATTACGATAGAAGATACGATGCGTCCGGTGGTTTTGGATAATTTAACGGATACCACCTTATATTATAGCGATGCAAATTGCAACTACCCCACCTTGCCCGCATTGACTTTGGCAGATTTTACGGTTCAAGATTGCAATATTGTCACGCTGTCGGTTTCCCATCGCGATACGACTAACAATGGCTCGGGTTGCAGTTTTAGCTTTATCCGTGAATATATTTTCACCGATGAGTGCGGCAACGGACCGGTCACGATCGACCAAGTTATCACGATAGAAGACACGATGCGTCCGGTGGTTTTGGATAATTTAACCGATACCATTTTATATTATATCGATGAAAATTGCAACTACCCCACTTTGCCGGCATTGACTTTGGCAGATTTTACGGTTCAAGATTGCAATAATGTCACGATGTCGGTTTCTCATCGCGATACGACTAACAACGGAACGGGTTGCAGTTTTAGCTTTGTCCGTGAATATATTTTCACCGATGAGTGCGGCAACGGACCGGTCACGATTGACCAAGTGATCACAATAGAAGATACGATGCGTCCGATTGTTTTGGATAATTTAACGGATACCATATTATATTATAACGATGCAAATTGCAATTATGCTGCTTTGCCGGAATTAACCTTGTCAGATTTTACGGTTCAAGATTGCAATAATGTCACGCTGTCGGTTTCTCATCGTGATACGACTAACAACGGCTCGGGATGCAGTTTTAGCTTTGTCCGTGAATATATTTTTACCGATGAGTGCGGCAACGGACCGGTCACTATCGACCAAGTGATCACAATAGAAGATACGATGCGTCCAGTGGTTACGGATAATTTAACCGATACCATTTTATATTATATCGATGAAAATTGCAACTACCCCACTTTGCCGGCATTGACTTTGGCAGATTTTACGGTTCAAGATTGCAATAATGTTACGCTGTCGGTTTCTCACCGCGATACGACTAACAATGGCGCGGGTTGCAGTTTTAGCTTTATCCGTGAATATAGCTTCACCGATGAGTGCGGTAACGGACCGGTTACGATTGACCAAGTGATTACGATAGAAGATACGATGCGTCCGGTGGTTACAGATCATTTAACCGATACCATATTATATTATATCGATGAAAATTGCAACTATCCCACTTTGCCCTCATTGAGATTGTCAGATTTTACGGTTCAAGATTGCAATAATGTCACGTTGTCAGTTTCCCATCGCGATACGACTAATAACGGTGGGGGTTGCAGTTGGAGTTATGTTCGTGAATATAGCTTCACCGATGAATGCGGCAACGGACCGGTCACTATCGACCAAGTGATCACAATAGAAGATACGATGCGTCCGGTTATACAGAATGCTTTGCCGAATGATACAATTTTTAGTTTGACGAATTGTGATTATGAATTGTCTGATACAATGGATTTGGCGGCTTTGCAGATGCAGGGATTGTTTATTGAGGATTGTAATTTGAAAGATTCCGTCACGGTTTCTCATGGCGCAGTTTCTTATCTCAATTCATGCGAAAGAACCGTTATCCGTCAATATACCGTTTATGATGAATGTGGTTATACGAATACGGTAGATCAAATCATCTTCATTCAAGATACAATTTCACCTGTATTTACGGATGTGGTTGCAGATCAAATGTTGGTATCGACGAACTGCGACTTCGTAGTTCCCGATTTTACCGATACGATACGACCTCGAATCAGTGACAACTGCAATAGTGCCAATGAGATAGCTATCAGTCAGTTGCCGGTTGCGGGAACTGTGGTAACGGTTGCGGGACAAGTGGAAATTACCATTACGGATTCTTGCGGCAACAGCGCTGTGATGTACATCAATTACCAGCTTCCCGACACCTTACACGTGACGGTAACCCCATCAGATACTGCATTTTGTGATGGACAATCTACCACACTGACGGCAAATGTGACAGGTGGTACAGCGAACTTTATTTACGCGTGGATACCTGCCACGGGCTTGGATATTACGAACGGTCAAGTTGTTGTAGCACAACCGAGTACGGGCATTTATGATTATGAAGTGACCGTGACGGATGCCAATGGCTGTGTTGCGATTGATACAGCACACGTAGTGGTGGATTCATTGCCTGCTGTTCCGCAGTTGTCAAGTACGCCGAATGTGGCTTGCCACGGCGATGCAAACGGAACGCTGACGATTGAAAGTCCTGTTGGAATGGGCTATAGCTATTCATTGAATGGTGCAACATTCCAAGATACGACGACCCTTTATACCGATTTAATGGAAGGTAATTACACGGTAATTGTTCATACGCAAGAGGGCTGTGAAGCCACAGGCACGATTACCATTTTGCGCTCACCTGAAATGCCGGTAGTGAACATTGATTCAATCGGAACATTGTTGTGTCCGAATATTGGCACTCAAGATATTACAGCACAAATACAAAGCGGTTTGGCTCCATTTGTCGTAACGTGGAGTGGCACTACTTTCACAACTGTTGATAGTCTGTCTGCGACAGTGGATATTAATCGTAATCAATGCGATACATCTTATTTTATTAGAATTGTCATAGAAGATGCCAACCTCTGTGTTTCACGGGATAGTATTGTTCTTACGGTTCAAGATATTGACCGACCGACCATTACTGATACGGTTTCGTTGGAAGAAATTGCCGGTTGCGATGTCAGTGTGGCTCCGGCTATTGTTACCGATGTTGCCGGTTTACAGGCAATTGGCATGACCATTGCTGATAACTGTACGTTACCCGATAGTTTGGACATTCATTGTGATGAGATAGTTCGCGGGAGTTGCCCAATTGAGGTAATTCGTTATTATTATGTTGAAGATGAATGTGGTAACGTGAGCGACAGTGCCATTCATTATATTATG
>JALNYF010000064.1 GCA_023229985.1 Bacteroidales bacterium
GACATTTTATCACCTGGATAAACACAGCAAAGACTTGGATTTACGCCAGTTTTTAGCTCCTTGTTTAGCGGGAAAGAATGTCGGATTGCTATCTGATGCGGGTGTTCCCTGCATTGCAGACCCGGGGAACTTGGTTGTTGCAACTGCCCATCGGCTGGGGATTCCGGTTGTTCCTTTAGTGGGTCCCAGTTCCATATTGCTGGCACTGATGGCATCGGGATTCAACGCTCAATCATTTGCCTTTCACGGCTATCTTCCGTCCGAACAACCGAATAGAGAAAGGGAATTAAAATTTTTGGAAAGTCTTTCGGACAAAACGCATCAAACTCAAATTTTTATTGAGACCCCCTATCGTAACAATCATATTTTTAAATCCATTCTTTCCGTATGTGCGCCCGACACACGCTTGTGCATAGCTGTCAATTTAACGACGGAGGAAGAAACCATTATTTCCAAAACCGTAGCACAATGGAAAAAAGAGCATATTGATCTGCATAAAAAACCGGCTATCTTTTTGATTTCAAGATAAAAAAGGCGAGTACTGCCTGAACAACACTCGCCTTCCATTGAACTGAAAAAATTATTTATAAATTTGTTCTATAATATTGTGGTATTTTTTCTGTACCAAGTGTCTTTTAACTTTCAAAGTCGGGGTTAAGATTTCGTTTTTCTGTGACCATTCGTCAGGAATTAATTCAAATTTTTTCACTTGCTCGGTATCTCCAAAGAAAGAATTATATTTTGAAATTTCGCGGGCAAAACGTTTTACGATGGCACTGTCTTTCACGAGTTTCATCGGATTAGAATATTCAATATTATGGCGTAAACACCACGATTTTAAGAAGTTAAAATCCGGCGAAATTAAAGCGGCAGCAAATTTTTCGTTTTCGCCCACAACAACAATATTTTCAATAAACGGAGACTCACAGAACTTTTCTTCAATTAATTGCGGATTTACATATTTTCCAAAAGAAGTTTTGAAAATATTTTTCAGTCTGCCAGTAATCTTTAATTGACCTTTATCCGTAAAACTGCCGATGTCACCGGTATGAAACCACCCGTCTGCATCTATGACCGTTTTGGTTAATTCTTCTTCTTTATAATAGCCCATCATCACATTGTGACCTCTGCATAAGATTTCGCCACTTCCCTCGTCGATTTTGATTTCTACTCCGGGCAGAGGGAAGCCGACAGTACCCACTTCACGACCATATTTTGCTCGGCAACTAACAGCAATAACAGGTGATGTTTCGGTAGCACCATAGCCCTCAAAAACAGGCATTCCGATAGCAGAGAAAAACGATGCCAAGCGAGGTTGTATGCTGGCGGCACCTGAAACGACAATGTCAAAATTACCTCCAATACTCTTTCTGATTTTCGAATAAACCAACTTATCGGCAATTTTATGTTTAAAATTATACCACGCACTTCTTTCGCAATCTTGAATTTTGTATTGTTGAGCCAATTTTACCGCCCAACGGAATATCTTCTTTTTGGCCGGTTTCATGTTTTTACTGCTATTCCAAATTTTGTCGAATATTTTTTCCAACATTCGAGGTACCGTGGACATCATTGTCGGGTGAACTTCCTTGATATTCTCCCCAATGGTGCCTAAGTTTTGCGCATAATAAACACTCATTCCCAAATATTGATATAAGAATACCAACATTCGCTCGTAGGCATGACACAACGGCAAAAAGCTAAATGCTTTTTTCGACCATTTCGCCGGTGTATTTTGTAAGTTAACTAATTGACTAATAATATTATAATGAGAAAGCATTACCCCTTTAGGGAAACCGGTCGTGCCGGAAGTGTACATAATGGTAGAACAATCTGTCGGCTTCACCAAATCACGGCGGCGTTGCAACTCTTCGGGGTTTTGATTTTGCATTCCCAAAGCTAGTAATTGTTCCAAATAGGGAAACCGTTCTCTATTTACAAAAGTATAAACCATGGTTAAAGATGGAGTTTCAGACAAAATAGCATCAATTTTATGCATAACTTCGCTACCTTCAATAATTGCAAGTTTAGCCTCACAATGATTTAATATATATCGATAATCATTTTCGCTAATCGTTGGATACACCGGAACTGAAACAGCACCAATTTGCATGATTGCCATGTCTATCATATTCCATTCGGGGCGGTTGGTGGAAATAATGGCGATTTTATCTCCAACGCCAATTCCCAACTTAATAAATGCATAACTAAGGTAATTCGTAATCTCCTTGTACTCTTGCGGACTGTATGTAACCCAATGGGTATCTATTTTTCCGGCTAAAGCAATTTTCTGTTCGGGATGTCTTTCCTCATATTGAGTCAAAATATCAAACAATCTTGTAATTTCCATTTCTTTTCAAATTTTTTTAGTCATTATTATTATATAACAGCAATTTGCTCGTTTAAAAATCGCGACAAAAAAACATCTTTTTTGAATACGCTCCCCAAAAATGGGACAATAAGGGGTGCTAAGGGACATAATTCACAAAAATGGGGCGAAATTTTCAAATATGGGGCGAAATTTTCAAATCGTTCATCTCATTCATTATTTTATTGTATCTTTGCAGCCTGAATTTTGGTGATTTATGAATAAAAAAATACCGCATTATTTAGTAGAAAAGAAAACAAATTTCAAAATATTGCTTTTTGTAACTTTCTTTTCATTGGTGTTTATTAATGTATTTCCCAATGTTTTTCCTACTTTTCAATCTTCCAGCTGGTACCAAAACGGAACCCCCGGACAAAGATTTATCTTTTCCACCATCTCTATTTTTGGAGCCGTCGGTATATTGATACTTAGCCGTGTCTTGATGTATTTTATCAACAAAAAAGAATCTATTACCATCTTACAATATTGTTTTTGGCTGATTGGAGAAATTGTATTAATCGCTATCGCCTACACCGTTTTCAATAATTTCATCATTCACGATGACAGTGAATATACCGACATTTTCAGACACGCCATCTTGATTATTCCTATGATTCTTTTTATTCCCTATCTTATCTCCTACTTATACTTGGCTCTAAAAGATAAAGAGATTAAAATCAATGATTTACTAAAGAACAGACATACTTCGAGCAACATCATAACTCCGTCCGAAACCGTTGATAACATCATCCATTTTAGAGATGAAAAAGGGGCACTAAAACTCTCTATTAAACAAAGTTGTATTTTGTATATCGAATCTGCCGATAACTATGTGAAAGTCCATTATAATAACAATAATAAAATTGTAAATTGCATTATCCGCAACTCTTTAAAGAATATGATAGAGATACTGTGTCCGGTGGGGTTTGTACGCTGCCATCGTTCGTATATCGTTAATATTCAAAAAGTTAAAGTTGTCCGGAAAGAAAAAGACGGCATTTACATTGATTTAGACCAAGACGGCATTGGCGACATTCCGATTTCAAAAAGCTATTATGCGGAAATCATGCACATTCTGTCGCTGAATTAGTCTCCCCCATTGTTTATCGTTCTAATTAGCAGAGAAATCGATTCACTTGATTACTAATTATCATTTTTTTAAATAATTGATAGAAGTAAAGAAAAGAAATGTATCTTTGCATCTTAAATTTATATATATACAAAATTAATATTTATGAAAAAATCTTTACTCCTAATTTTTGCAACTTTTTTATTATCAAATGTTTACTCGCAATCAGATTTGTCAATCATCAATTTCGTCAATTCAAATCATAACCCTTTCAGTGATATTACATTAACTCCAAACGATAATGTAACCCCGATTGTATGGATTAGTAATAACGGACCTGACGCTCTACCTGCGGGCACAACACTCACATTCACATACTTCGTAGACGAAGACACCCTGCTTATCACGAATTCCGAACTTGACGAAGAATTAACCAGTGGAAGCAGTATCTATTTAGATGCTCCTTCTTTTTCAACCAACTTATTGATTGAAAATTCATTAGGGGAATACTTTGATTTGTGCATGTCCATTTCGCACGTTTCCGATTCTATAAATACACAAAACAACGTTAAATGCCTTTCCGTTACACTTGAAACTTCCATTTCAGATATTGAGAATAACGGCGTATCGATCTATCCTAATCCGACATCTGATTTTATATTCATTGACCAAGCAGCGGGTGCAACCATTCGTTTATACGACCTAAACGGAAAAGAAATGATAAGTTTTGAGAGCAAAGATACGCATTGCACCCTATCCACCGGCAACTTGGCTGCCGGTATATACCTCCTTCAAGTATCCCAACATAACGAAGTTACTAATAAGAAAATCAGTATTTTACAATAATACATCATTTCTTCATGAAAAAATTCTTTATTATCCTTTTTGTATTGATTGGTACACATAGTCTTCAATCACAAACGACACTCCCCATCTATTACGATTTTGACGATGCCGATAATCTCACACAAGGCTGGAATTTGGTCGTACAATCCCCTGATTCATGGAATACGGCATTTGCAGCAATACAGAATACCTATTCTGCTTCGCAACCAAATGCATGGGCTTTTGCCTCCTTTTTTCCTGACGAAACAGGATACAATCAGTACTTAATCTCTCCGCGCTTCAATAATGCCACCGCTGATTCTATCAATGTGATTTTTAAATATTTAACGGATAATACTTCTCAAATTGAGTCATTCAGAATTGGTTATTATACCGGTAATCCATATAGTTCACCAACTGATTTTATTTGGAAAGATTCACTTTCTACCTCCGTCAGTACATGGACAGATTACTCCATCAACCTGCCACCAAATGCCCAAAACATTTGCATAAATTATTACTCCGAAAATCAAAGTGCATTGTATATAGATGATATTGTGATTCGACCTGAATCAAATGATAATCAATATTTTATAACAGTGATGAATAATGATGGCGGCACTGTAATTCCGGGAACAGCCTCAGTAAATGCCGGGGATTCCATACAATTTACGGTTACGCCCAATGAAGGCTACCATATCGCATCGGTCACACTTGACGGAGTACAAATATGCGCAACAACCTCATTACCTTTTACTTACACACTTCACAACATTACGGATAACCATATTATTTCCGCAAATTTTCAAATCAATGAATTTTCGGTTTCCATTCATTCCACTGACGGCGGGAGCATTACGCCCAATGGAGGTATTTTAGGCTTTCTCATTGTGCCGTGGGACACAACGGTAACGTTTACTTTCACTGCCAATGAAGGTTATCATATTCGTGATGTTATTCTTGATGACACCATTCACTTAGGTGCCATTTTCACTTACACTATAGAGCATATTCGTACTTTTCATAGCATTTATGCCAATTTTTCCCCGAATAGATACACCATTACGGCTTCTGCAACTACCGGCGGTAGCATAACGCCCGATGGCATCAACGATGTTGATTTCGGCGAAGAACTGTCATTCATCATTACCGCAAATGATGGTTATATTCTTGATAGTCTGTTAATTGATGGAATCCCCTACCCCGCCGTGAATCCGGACACAACCCTATATACATTTCTGCAAATATCTGATAATCACACTATTGATGCATATTTTTCATTAAAAAAATATATCGTACATTTCACTCACACAACAGGCGGACATTGGCAGATGGAAGGAGGAACCCTAATTGGACAGGATAGTGTACAGGTAACGCATGGGAGCAGTTTAATTTGCCATGCCCTTTCTGACGAAGGATTTCATGTTACCGATATCATCCTTAATGCTAATCACTTAGGAGCAATCGATTCTTACAATTTAATGAATATTAGCGAGAATATGGATATCCATGCCATTTTTGACACCCTCACCTATTCTTTTCAAGCCTTTGCATTTGGGAACGGCACCATCACACCTCTCATGATTGGTGCGACTAACTATTTTGATAGTGTAACTATTTCATTATCTGCGAATTATTGCAAACAAATTGATTCTGTTTTCCTTGATGGCAATCGGATAGGAGCCAACGATTCTTATCAGTTCTCCCACCTTGCCGGTGCACACACTTTAACTGCCTATTTCGGCACTATTCACTATACGATCGAAACCGACACAGACGGCAACGGTCAGATTGAGGGAGAAAATACCGTAAATTGCGGTAATTCACATACTTATGTATTCAATAGCAACCCTTGCTATCGTCTTAAAGATGTTTTTATTGATGGCAACAACAGCAATCATTTAATAGAAATTTTCAATCGCAGGGAGCAGATTACGTTAGAAAACATCACAGAAAATCACACTATTTATGCTACTTTTGAACACATTCCCTATATGATTGAGGTGATTTCGGGAGAAAACGGAACCATTGACCACGTCGGAATTAATAATGTAAATTGCGGGGATACAATGAATTTCACTATTACTCCCGACATTTGCCATCAAATAGAATCCGTTTATTTAGATGGAATATTAATCAATCAGGAACTTCGCTTTGCAGCCAATGAAGACACACATTATGGAGATTCAGCATTTTTTAGATTGAGCGACATTCATCAAAATCATCTCATTGAGGTCAGCTTTGTTCCTCAAGAATATGATTTTACTGCCATTCAAGGAACCAACGGAACTATTTTCCCCGACGGTAACTCGCTGATTCAGTGCGGTGATGCGGCTTTATATACGATTGTCCCTGATGAATGTTATGTCATAGATTCTGTTTGGATAGATAGGGAATTGAGCAACTCACAGTTAGAATTTTCCGATTATGATGCATTTATCATTATTGAAGATATTCATGCATCGCATGACATTCGCGCCACATTTGAAAGAAGAGAACATCAAATAACGATTGAGGTAGGTGCCAATGGCAACTTTCATACAGACGATGAAACGACCCTATCATGTGGAGATGACTATCAGTTTACCTTGGTACCAGAATGGTGTTACCGTATTGATTCCGTCTTTTTAAATGGAAGTTGCATCAATCATTTACTTGATTATCAACGCAATACAAATAGAAACATTGGTGATTCTGCCACTTACACGTTAATGAATGTATCTCAAGATTATGACCTGCGTGTGACGTTTGCTCCGATTCTTTACACCATCATCATTGACGAACGGGACGGTGGCAGTATTACTCACACATTAGATTCTGACACAGCACTTTGCGGCGAAAATGTTATCTTTACCATCGCGCCTGACACCTGTTTTGCCATCTCTAACATTATTTTGAACGGGGAATATTTTTATGATTATGAGATGAATAATGGAATCGCCACCATTAATTTTTCAGAAATACTGACAAATATCCATTTAGTCGCCCACTTTGCACCTATTTCATACACCATAACCAGCAATTACTCCGGCAATGGAATAGTTTTCATTCCATCAAATCCCGTTTTATGCGGCGACACAACGGAAATCCGTTTTCTTGCTCGAAATTGCTCACACCTCGATTCTGTTACGATAGATGGAAATTTGATTCATTTGGATAGTCTCCAACAGGTCGGGGACACGCTTGTATATACAATACAGAATATTTCTCAAAATCACTTTGTGAACGCATTTTTCTCGATTGACAGTTTTCCCGTGCATATCAGCAATAATTTGAATTTTCCCATATCAATCAATGATACTATCTTAGCATGTGGAAACAGCCTACACTTCTATATCATTCAAAATGAATGTTTTAAAGTAGATTCCATCATTGTCAATGAACAGCGACTGGATAAAAGTGAGTTCGAGACCATCGGCACTATTATTCAAAACGGGGACACTACTTATTATTCCATTAACCAATTGCAAGAGCCAACTGACATTTTCGTGATCCTTGACACGAACTTTTACGAAATCAACATCAGCTGCAGTCCGCACGGTCACGTTAGCTACGAAGGCACACACCGCGTCATGTGCGGTTCAAATTTGGAAATAGCCGTTATGCCGGATAGTTGCTATCATTGGAACAGCGACTATTTGCTCACACTCGGATATTCAATAGATAATGATTCTACTCTATTACTCGTTGATATCCATCATGATATCACATTATTCTTTGCATTTGAACCCACAATCTATCAAGTGACTTCCATCGCCGGATCCAACGGCTCAATTTTTAGAGATAGTGATGTAGATGTTGCGTGTGACGGACATGTCATCTTTACCATCAAACCGGATGAGTGCTTTGAAATTGATTCCGTATTTTTAGATAATAATTCGATTATCAATAGTTTAGATACTATCAACGACATTATTTCCTATGAGTTGCGACACATATTAGCGAACCATGAATTTCGTGTCACATTCAAGCCGAAACAATTTGTAGTTCAAGTCGTTGGCAATGATATTGGCTATATTTCAAATATAGGTAACAATGATGTCACGTGTGGTGACAATTTAGATTTTAAACTTGTTCCCGGTGATTGTAGTAATTTGGATTCTATCATTTTAGATGGAGAGATTTATACTTCGCCACTTCAATATTGGGGAGATACCATTTCTTTTTCACTCATCAATATCCAAGAAGACCATCAGGTATTTATCTATTTTAAACGAAACACGCGACACATTCATGAGCAAGTGGTTCTTGATCAGATGTTTTTTTCGGAACAAAGTGCGACCGTTTTTTGCCATGAAGATACAACCATTACATTCTCCTCAAACGATTGTTGGATAACAGATTCGATTTTTATCAATCATGAAAGAATCACCCCGTCAACTTCATATCATTTCAGCGATATAATGACTGATATTGAAATAGTTATCTTCGCACACACCATAATTTATGAAATTTCTATTGAGCAAACAACACACGGGAGAATTATACAAGAACCTATTTCTGATGCAACATGTGGCGACAGCATTACCCTTCTTTTTGAGCCCGAGCGCGGATACTACATTGACAGCATCATTATAGATGGAGATACCTTACCAGCAAGTTCTTCATACTCATTCAACAATATCAGTGACAATCATTCCGTATCAGCAATTTTCAGTCCTTATACATTTCAGATTACTGTTATAGAGAGTGATGGAGGACAAATTACACCCGGCACTTCGACTGTTCTTTACAATGACAATTTGCTTTTCAACATTACTCCCGACACGTGCTATCGAATTGATTCTCTGTTTGTTGATGGTTTTTATAAAGGACAAGCTGATCACTATCTTTTTACAGAAATTACTGATGATCATACCATTTCGGCAACTTTCACCCTTTTAAGGGACACGCTTTCCCTCACTGCCAGCGCTAATGGACAAGTATTTCCCTCCGGCGACACTATTTTGAATTGCGGGGACAGCCTCATCTATACCATTGTTCCGGACGAATGCTATCAGATTGGAAATCTCTTTATTGACGGCGTTTGGCATAATGAGAGAATTATCAATGATGGCGAACGATATACCTTGCCGTTCAACAACATAGATACCCAGCATACAATTTCTATTAGTTTTGATCCCATCAACTATATGTTCGAAGCAAATACGAATGGAGGCGGCACTGTTTCCCCCATGTTCTCAATGCCGCAATGTGGAAACAATTTTGATTTTTCCATCGAACCGGCATCTTGCTATCAAATTGATTCCGTGTGGATTAACGATAGCTTGATTCCGCTTGAAGGCTTTACTTTCGATGATTATACAGCGCATTACTCTCTTCATAATATCCGACAAGATTATCAAGTTTACGTTAAGTTTAAAGATTTACCACATAGGTTATCCTTTGAGAATCAAAACAATGGGACAGTATCCATTCCCGATACGAGTATTATTTGTAATAACGACATCACCTTTTACATTATTCCGGACCTTTGCTACGCCATTGATAACATTGAACTTAACAATATCTCTATCAATCATTTACTTGATATTCATGAAAATACACAAAGTTATTTGCCGGACACTGCCTTCTATACTATCCAAAATTTCTCCGCCGAAACAGTCATCTCAATTTCCTATACTGATGCTCCCAAACGCATCATCACACAACAGTACTATGCTGATAATCAATTAATTTCAGAAATTAACGCTTTGATTGCGTGCGGCAGTGACACTACTTTACTGCTACATGAAGAGTGCTATAATATTGATTCTGTGTGGCTCAATGGGATTTTTTACGGTAATAATGAAGAGCTAATTTTGAATAATATCATTGATAATCAAACAATTATTGTGAATCTGTCAGACATTGAATATTCTATTACAACCTTACCCACCATCAACGGGACGATTGAACCGCCCGGAATGAATCAAGTTGTTTGTAATCATGATTTTACTTGCACGATTCTCCCTGACAGTAACTTTTTCCCTGTTAGTCTGATTGTTGATAATGACACAATTCCGGGTTCCAGCACTTACACTTTTTTCGATGTGCGAACTGATCACACGCTTGGAGCCATTTTCAAAAGTTATACCTACACCGTGACCAGCAATTCCGGAGTGGGCGGTAGCATCATCCCTGAAACCGCTTTCGTGGATTTCGGCGACAATGTCACCATGCAAATTATTCCCGACAGCTGCCACATCATCGACTCTGTATGGATTGACGACATTTACCAAGGAAACATAAGCCAAATATATTTGCCGAACATTGATGAAAATCATCATGTACGCGCAACATTTGTTCCATACGAGTATTTCATTACAGCAGAAAATACAATGAATGGATTCATTACTCCATCGGGAGTTAACCAAGTATTGTGCGGAGATGATGCGACTTTCACAATAACGCCTAATGATGGTTATCACATTGAAAATCTGATCATTGATGGTGATACCATCTCGGCTGATTCCTCCTACGTTTTCACAAATATTACGAACAATCACTCCATCAATGCTGTTTTTGCGATTAATTCTTACGAAATAAACACTCTTGCCGGAAACGGCGGTATCATTACGCCTGCCACTGCATTTCTCGATTATGGCGACGATGTGACTTTGCAAATTATCCCTGATGATTGCTATTTCATTGATTCTGTATGGGTTGA
>JALNYF010000065.1 GCA_023229985.1 Bacteroidales bacterium
AAAAGCATTAAAAATAATTAATGAACAGAATTTTACGACCATTGATACTTGTAAAATTAATGGGCACTATTTCTTTAGCATTGCCGGTATCGGCTTTGATGCAAAAGTGGCTTTCGATTTCAACAACGAAGGACAACGCGGATTCCAGAATTATTTAAAACATATTTTAATAAACTATTTTGAGTATCAATCTGCCCAGTATTTAATAAAATATGACGGACAAGAACTTGAAACGGACGCTTTTTTTATCACTTTTGCCAATTCTTCACAATGGGGTTATAATGTAAAAATTGCGCCGCGAGCCTCTATTTGCGACGGAAAATTGGATGTGTGCATTTGCCAACGCCCCAACTTCCTCAAATTCGTTAATGTGGATTTACCGCATCTGCTTACTAATCATTTCAATCGTTCTTCTCTCGTTCATTATCTTCAATGTGAAAAAGCAACCATTATTCCTTCAAACGGACAAAAAACCTATCTTCATATTGATGGCGATGTCGCAGGAAAAGTAGATGGTATTGAATTAGAGATGTTTCCGAGGTCTTTACTTATTTGTGTAAAAAATGATTATCTCCTAACTTAAATACATACCCTATCTCTATGGCTAAATCAAAAAGTGTTTTCTTTTGTAAAAATTGCGGCTATCAATCTTCTCAATGGTTAGGTAAATGCCCGTCTTGTAACGAATGGAATAGTTTTGAAGAAGAAATTATCGACCGTGGCGAACCTGCCAAAGGAAAATCAAATTTTGCTCAAATCATTCAAAGCTCACCCAAAAAAATAGAAGATATTTCATTGGTGGAAATTCCGCGCATCCACTCCGGATTTTCGGAATTGGACAATGTGCTGGGCGGTGGTATTGTTGCCGGATCCATCACCTTGTTGGGGGGTGAACCCGGAATCGGGAAATCAACGCTGCTGCTTCAAGTGGCAATTCAGATTCAACATAAACGGATTTTGTACATTTCCGGTGAGGAAAGTGAAACACAACTCAAGATGCGCGCCGACCGCCTGTTCCCCGATATGAAACCGGAAGAATGCTACGTCCTGACAGAAACCAATACCCAAGAGATTTTTAATCATATTAAAAATATTCAACCACAAATAGTTATCATTGATTCAATACAGACTTTGCAGAGTAATTTGTTGGATTCTGCCGCCGGTTCCATTTCTCAAATTAAAGAGTGTGCCGCCGAATTTCAACATTACGCCAAAACTTCTGCCGTCCCCGTTTTTCTTATTGGACATATTACAAAAGACGGTTCATTGGCAGGTCCTAAGATATTGGAACACATAGTGGATACAGTTTTGCAATTTGAGGGCGACCAACATTATGGTTACCGCATTGTGCGCTGTATCAAAAATAGATTCGGTTCTACTTCGGAGTTGGGGATTTTTGAAATGCGCAACAACGGGTTACGCGAAGTGCTGAACCCGTCCGAAATTCTCATTGCCGACCGAGATGAGGATTTTAGTGGCAGTGCCATTGCTGCCGTTTTGGAAGGAACCCGAAACATGATGATTGAGATTCAGGCATTGGTAAGCAGTGCAGTTTATGGGACACCTCAGCGAAGTGCCACCGGATACGACACCCGCCGCCTCAATATGCTTTTGGCAGTGTTGGAAAAAAGATGCCATTTTAAGTTAGGCGCAAAAGACGTTTTCCTCAACATCGCCGGCGGCATCAGTGTGGATGACCCCGCCATCAATTTGGCTATTGTGGCTGCTATTCTCTCATCTGCTACCGATATTCCCTTGGATATTAAGACCTGCTTCGCCGGCGAAATGGGACTAAATGGCGAAATTCGCCCTGTTTCCCGCATCGAACAACGCATCGCCGAAGCCGACAAACTCGGATTTAAAAGAATGTTCTTGTCAAAATATAATCTAAAAGGATTCACCAAAGAAAACCTTAAAATTCAACTGATTCCTATTACCAAAGTTGAAGAAATCTACCATCAACTATTTCCCGTTGATTGATTTCAATCGCAATATTAGAGAATCTGATAAACATTCCGTTGAGAGATTTTGTTACTATCACCGTTAAAAAATACAATTACATGGAAAAATCAATTAAAGGAACACAAACAGAAAAGAATTTGTTGGCTGCCTTTGCCGGAGAATCACAAGCCAAAAACCGTTATACTTTTTTTGCCAAAGCAGCGAAAAAAGAAGGATTTGAACAGATTGCCGCCATTTTTGCCGAAACTGCAGCGCAAGAAGAGCAACACGGCAAGCAATTTTTTAAATTCTTGGAAGGTGGCATGGTAGAGATTACCGCTTCCTATCCTGCCGGGGTAATCGGCACAACCGAGGAAAATTTATTGGCATCTGCCGAAGGAGAATATGAAGAATGGAAAGAATTATATCCGCATTTTGCAGAAATTGCTGACCAAGAAGGATTTCCCAAGATAGCTGCCAAATTCAGAGTGATTGCGCGTGCCGAAACCATGCACGAAAACAGGTATAGAAAATTGTATCAAAATATAAAAGAGAATTCCGTATTTGAAAAAGCTGCGCCTACAAAGTGGGTTTGTCGGAATTGTGGTTATGTGCATGAAGGACAGAAAGCTCCCGCTCTTTGCCCATCTTGCGAACACCCGTTGGCTTATTTTGAAGTAAAATCCGAAAATTATTAATACCAATATTGTTAGTAATTTGTCTATTTATTTAATAAACAAATGGTTATAGGTGTTTTTGTCGTTTCATGATTTTTTTGTAAAACAAGAAATAGATATAAAAAAAACTTGTACCTTTGCCGCGAAATACTAACCAAAAATTATTTATTATGGCTTATAAAATTTCTGATTCATGCGTAGCTTGCGGTACCTGCATTGCAGAATGCCCCGTAGAAGCAATTTCTGAAGGTGATATTTACAAAATTGACCCCGACGTTTGCATAGAATGTGGCGCATGCGCAAGTGTTTGCCCTTGCGAAGCTATTCATTTAGACTAATCAAGGCTCACAACTAACGAAAAAGCGGCTGTTTAACAGCCGCTTTTTTTAAACCGAAGTGTCAGCGAGATTAGCGAAAACAGCCTACCTTTCAAGTAATTGTTGCTTTTTTTTAAAAATCAGGTTTTTATTGAAAATAATAAAAAAAAAGTGTAATTTAGCAGATTGTTTTAGTAAAATATAAAATATTGATAATCAACTTAATATAAAAATTAAATTAAAGAATTATGGCATTTCAAGGAACATTGGTAATTGATACCGAAAAGTGTAAAGGATGTGGCGTCTGTGTTGAGACCTGTCCTAACAAAGTGATTGCTTTGTCCAAAAAAGTAAACAAAAAAGGATATAATTACTTGGAAATGGTAAAAGAAGAAGCATGTATCGGCTGTGCAAACTGCGCAGTGATTTGCCCTGACGGGGTAATTGAAGTATATCGTGCTAAATACTAACCATTTAAAAAATCGAATTAAAACACTAATTAATAAAAAAATTATGGCAAAAGAACTCAAATTAATGAAGGGGAACGAAGCCATCGCGGAAAGTGCTATCCGCGCCGGTGTGGACGGCTACTTTGGCTATCCGATCACTCCCCAATCTGAGGTTCTCGAACATCTGATGATTGAGAATCCGGTAGAAAAGACAGGAATGGTTGTATTGCAGGCTGAAAGCGAAACTGCTTCCATCAATATGGTATATGCAGGCGCAGCTTGCGGGAAAAAAGTGATGACCTCATCTTCATCTCCTGGCATCAGCTTGATGCAAGAAGGTCTTTCCTATATCGCAGGAGCCGAACTTCCGGCAGTGGTTGTTAACGTGGTTCGTGGAGGTCCGGGATTAGGGACTATTCAACCTTCTCAAGCTGACTATTTCCAAACTACCAAAGGTGGCGGTCACGGCGACTATCGTCTGATTACGCTGGCTCCGGCCTCCGTTCAGGAAATGTATGACTTCGTACAGTTGGCTTTCGACTTGGCTTTCAAATACAGAAACCCTGCTATCATCCTCTCCGATGGTATGATTGGTCAAGTAATGGAAAAAGTGGTGATCGACGACTATAAACCGCGCTGGACAGACGAATACATCGCTAAAACCTTTCCGTGGGCTGCTGTTGGAAAACCTGCCAGCAGAAACCACAATATCATTACCTCTTTGGAATTGGATTCCGCTAAACAAGAGCAAATCAATATCAATATCCAAAAGAAATACAAAGTTTGCGAAGAAAAAGAAGTACGCTACGAAATGATAAACTGCGAAGATGCTGAATATCTGTTCGTTGCTTACGGCTCATCTGCTCGTATTTGCCAAAAAACGATTGAATTGGCACGTGCAGAAGGTATCAAAGTCGGTCTTTTCCGCCCCATTACCTTATGGCCCTTCCCCAGCAAACAACTGAAAGAAGCCGCGAAAAACGTAAAAGGTATCCTGAGCGTGGAAATGAACGCCGGACAAATGATCGAAGACGTGAAATTGGCTACAGAATGTCGCGTAAAAGCCGAGCATTTCGGACGCTACGGTGGTATGATTCCTGACCCCAATGAAATCTTGGTTGCGTTAAAAAAACAAATTATGTAATTCATAGCGGCACCCGAAACCGTTATTAAAAATGAAAAATTATGACAAGAGAAGAAATAATAAAACCTGAAAACTTAGTGTACAGACGTACGCCGGTGCTTACCGACAACATTATGCACTATTGCCCCGGTTGTGGTCACGGAACCATTCACCGTCTTATCGCTGAAGTCATTGAAGAAATGGGAATCCAAGATAAAACCATCGGTATTTCTCCCGTTGGCTGCTCCGTTTTGGCGTACAATTACTTCGATGTGGACTTCGTGGAAGCAGCTCACGGACGGGCACCTGCCTGCGGAACCGCTATCAAACGATTGAACCCCGATAAATATGTCTTTACCTATCAGGGAGATGGCGATTTGGCAGCTATCGGTACCGCCGAAACCATTCACGCTTGCAACCGCGGCGAAAATATTACCATGATTTTCGTCAATAATGCCATTTATGGTATGACCGGCGGACAAATGGCTCCTACCACTTTGTTGGGAATGAAAACCGCTACCTGTCCTTACGGCAGAACTGTAGAAGCAAACGGCTATCCATTGAAAATCACCGAATTAATAGCTCAACTTCCCGGGACTTACTACGTTACCCGCCAAGCTGTGTTTACACCGGCTCACGTGCGCAAATGTAAAAAAGCCATTCGCCAAGCTTTTGAAAATCAAAATCTTAAAAAAGGCGTTTCTTTCGTAGAAGTCGTTTCTAATTGTAACTCCAATTGGAAAATGACGGCTACCAAAGCCAACCAATGGTTAGAAGAAAATATGCTTCCATTCTACCCACTCGGCGACCTCAAAACCCCCGAAAAATAATTCATCATTTTAGAAATTATTAAAAAGAAAATATTATGACAGAAGAAATAATCATAGCAGGGTTTGGCGGACAAGGCGTTCTCTCTATGGGTAAAATTTTGGCTTACTCCGGCGTAATGCAAGATAAAGAAGTAAGCTGGATGCCATCTTACGGTCCCGAAATGCGTGGCGGTACTTCTAATGTTACCGTGATCATTAGCGACGAACGTATCAGCTCCCCCCGTATCAATCAATTTGATACAGCCATCATTTTGAACCAACAATCGATGGATAAATTCCTAAATACCGTTAAGCCGGGCGGGCTTCTTATCTATGACCCCAACGGAATTACCGAACATCCTACCAGAAAAGATATCAATATTTACCAAGTTCCCGCTTCCGAAGAAGCTGCTAAAATTGGTATTATGAAACTTTTCAACATGATAGTTCTCGGTGGTTTTCTGAAAATTAAACCCATCGTAAAACCTGAGTTTATCCGCAAAGGTCTTGAAAAATCACTTCCCGAAAGACACCACCACCTGATTCCCGAAAACGAAAAAGCGATAGAAACAGGGAAGAATATTCTTAAACCGATAAATGTATTATAATCATATTTGATACATATAATATATATCATGGTAAAAGCGGAACTTTTCAAAGTTCCGCTTTTTTATTTCCAATACGCTATGATTACCCCACAACCTTTACGCTGCTCGCTTCATGTCCGTTGCGACTGACTTCAATGTGCGTTTTGATTCTCTCGCGCAAACCCTCCACGTGACTGATAATTCCTATCTTGCGACTTCCATTGGCGTTGAGATGCTCAAGTGCATTCATCACAGTGTTAAGATGCTCCCCGCTCAATGTTCCAAAACCTTCATCAATGAACAACATCTCTACCGGAAGCCCCTGCTTGTTGATATTCGACAAACCTAATGCCAAGGCTAACGATACCAGAAAACTTTCCCCTCCCGATAACGTATTAACCGGTCTGACTGCATCGTTCTCGTAATTATCAATAATCGTTATTAGAAATCCGGTGCAATCCAATTTGTAACGATTGGACAAGCGTTCCAGATAGTAATTGGCACCGCTCAGCAGCTGTTTAAGTACAAAAGACTGCATCATTTTTCGAAATTTTGTACCTTCTTTATCCCCGAACACTTTATTCATATTCTCCCATTTTTTCCAATCTTCGAACAATAAATCGCACTTTAGCTTTTGTTCTGCAATTCTTCCCCGATTTTCTTGGTCAGATTGAAGTTGCTGTATCAATTTCCCCTTTTCTTCTTGGGCGTTTTTTTTCGTTGTTTCGAGTTCTTCAAGTAGTTGTTTCAAACGATCTGGTGTGTCAGTTTCTTCCAAAGGCATTTTCTTCTCATCGTGCGATATAATGGCGCTCTCAGCCGCTTTTTTCTCACCTTCCTTCACTTTTAAGTTCTCTTTTTGAGCGGCAATATGGCTTCGCTTCGTCAAAATATCGTGATCGCTATAGTTGCACAATTCTTGTAATCTGGTTGAGTTGATGGAAGAATTGTCAGCATAAAACTTTTCTAACAGTTGCTCATTTGTTTTTAAAATGGCAGAAGTTTCCGTTATTGCTCTGTTTAGGGCGGTAACGTCCGTGTTCAGGTGATTCCATTTTGCCTCAAGGTTCGGCTCTTCAGTAGATTGGCAGGGAAGAATTGTTTGCCATTCCGGTAGTGTTGTCAGAATTTGAATTTTTACCGTATCAATTTGATTTTGAGTGTTTTGTAATATTCTTAAGTCGTTTTCTATTGTGGAACATTCTTGAATGGTTTGAAGATAACTTCCAGCATCAGATTCCAATTTTTGAATAAACTGCGTTGCATTACTTTCCCACTCTTTTTGCCAATCGGGATAGCTGATGATGGCTTGAATTTTGCCATAAATATCGTCCGCCTGATTCTTGTAATTACTTATCAGAGAGGTAGATTTTTCAATATTGCTTTTTGTTTCTTCCCATTGTTTCCATGAGTTTTGTTCTTGTTTTTGAGCCGTGTCAAATCCTTTTTGTGTTATTTCGTCTTTTTCTTTTTGTAACCGATTAATTTCATTTTGCAAAAGATGACAAGTATTCAGTTGGGCGGTTAATGCAGCAATGTTTTTAGAAATCCGTTCTTTTTCCGCAATAAAAATATCGTTGAGGTTGGCTGACATTTCATCTATTCCGCATTGATGGCAATGAGTGATGAAATCGTCATATTTCTGCTTACAATCTGTAGTTATCTGTTTGATTTTTTCTTCTTTTTGCTGACGCTGTTTTTTTTGTAAATCGACAAGATTCAGACTCTTGTTAAACAATTCTTGGGCTTCGTCGAAAATTTGTTTTTGTTGCTGTTGTTTTTGTAGAACGGGTTCCAGTGCTTTTGCAAAAGCGTCATCTTGCAATACCGAATCAATGAGATGCCCGCAAACCGGACATTTGTCGTTTACTTTCAGCTGTTGTCGCAGCGTTTTGGCAGCATCATTGACAGATAACAAAGTCTTTTGGTACAACGATTCAGCATCATTATAAGCTTTTTGTGCCGCTTCTAGATTCTCCTTCAATTCAGCCGTTTTATTGTTGTTTTCCAAAATCTCTTTTTCAAGATTTGCTTGATGATCGGATTCCGTCTGCAACTCCTTCTTTTTTTCGGAATAGACTTGATAAACTCTTTCTGTTTCGTTGATGATAGTCAGTAACTCCTGCTGTTTTTCTTTTTCTTTTTCTAAACTTTGTAAGTTTTTTTGTCCTAATTCTTCTTTTTTTTGATTGATTTCTGTTTGTTTATTTTGATTGTTGGTCTTGGCTTGTGCGGTAACTATCTTAGCTGATTGATAAATCTTTTCGAGATTTGGCAAGGCATTCTCATTCTTTATTTTTAGTTGCGATTCTTTATCGATTTCCAATCCCAGGCGTATAATGGATTGTAATTCGGAAACGATGGTCTGACTTTGTCTGAACATCTCGTCCAATGGTTGTTGTTGATCGAGAAAATTCTCTTTCGCAATTTTTTGTTGGGAGAGTGACAGGATGGTTGCTTTTAAATAATTGTAATTTCCAGACAAAGTCGCAAAATCGGTTTTAAGTTCATCCAATGAATGGACATTCGATTTTATTTTTTGTTGGTTAACGTTCCATGAATTAAGTGTTTCACGTGCTTTACCGGTGTTATCCCAATCGGTAATCAGCTTTTCGTTTTCTTTAAAGTCGGGAGCAGAAATTTGGGTTTGTAATTGCTCCCATTCGCGGTTAGTTTTATCCAATTTATTACGGAGTTCCTCGCGCGTAAGCAGCCAATTGTGTTTTTTGTTGATGATTTCGTATTCCTCGTCCGTGGTTTTTTCCGATTTTTTCAAATCAGAAATCTTTTGTTGAATTTTCAAAAATTGCTCCTGCGTCAGCAAAGTTTCTTCAATTGTTTTAATTTTGGTGTATTCGTCTTTGTGTAACTTTTCTTTTTTGTTTGTTTCATCGAAGAGGCGTTTCCCGTATCGCGTATATTGCTCGGTGTTGGTTAGTTTTTCTAAAATACTTGCTTTATCATTATCATCGCTGAGCATGAACTTGGTAAATTCGCCTTGAGCAAGCATGGTAGTTCTGCAAAACTGTTCAAAAGTAAGTCCTATAATTTCTTCAATCAGTTGAGACACCTTATTTTGTATGACTTTATCTCCTATTCGCAATGATGAATTGATTAATAAGGTTCCGTTGATAGCGTTTTTAGCTCTGTGGGCTTCCCAAGTTGCACAATAGGGCTGATCATCGACCGAAAAGTTAAGTTCTACGAAGGCTTGGGTAGTGTGGCGGCGCATGATTTGGGCTACTTTGTCGCTTGCCAAACCGTTGATAGCAACCGCATCTCGAGAGGAAATATTTTTGTTAAAGCGCGGTGTTTTGCCAAATAAAGCCAAACTGATGGCATCTAAGATGGTGGTTTTCCCAACGCCTGTTTCTCCACAAATGAGAAATAAACTATTGTCAACCAGCGGTTTTTGATTAAAATCTATGACCGCGTCGGCAATTGAGGCAATATTATGAATAGTGATCTTTTCTATCTTCATAAACAATTACTTAAACGTTTTTAAATTCCTGATTGACAGCTTTTATAACCGAAGTCAACAAATCCTGTTCTTCCTGACTGAGTGGGTGGTATTGATGGGCAATTTCGACAATTTCTTTGGGGGACAAGTCTCGCAATTCTTCAATTGATTTATTGGGAAGCTCTTCAATTTTTGTTGTTACCGTATTTTGAATCAGATTGATAAGACAGAAACGGCACTTTAAGTCGGAGTAATTTTGAAGTATTTCCTGTAATTTGAGATTGCATTCCGTTACATTGGCGCCTTGCTCGGCGATGATGTTGAGGCGTACATATACGTTTTTGTCAAGTTGCTCTTTTAGAAGTTCAACAGCCGATTCAAAACTGGTTCCTTCCTGACAATTTGGCAATGTTATGGCGGGACGGAGTTCGGTGATGGGCAGGGTAGTGCATTGAGGGACAGCTCCATGTTCCGATATTTCTATCATGGAGACGGAGTGTTCAAAAGCTTCGTCAAAGCTGACGGCGATGGGTGTCCCACAATAGCGGCTGCGTTTCTCTTTGTCCAGCCATTGGGGGTGATGAATATGACCTAAAGCCAAGTAGTCGTAACCATTGCCAAGTGATTCAGTAGTAGCATATTCCAAACCGCCCACGCATTCTGTGGTTTCGTATTTTTCTACTTTATGTCCGGTGGTATTGCAGCCCTTTACTGCCAAATGAGCGGTGAGTACCACGGGCAGGTTCTCTGAATTTAAAGTGGCTACGCTGTGCAGTAAACCCTGAAAAAACGCCGATTGGCGATTGCCGGCTTCGTTATCCGGCACAGGTGGAAAATTCCGCTCCGAACAGTACGGAACCGCAGCGATAAACCCTTGATTCCCAACTTTAATAATGTGATTTTGATAATCACTCGACACGTTGCCGATAATGTGAATGTTTACGAAGTTCCACAGTTTTTTGTCTATTTCAAGCCGCGAATAACTGTCGTGATTACCGGCAGTAACCACAATCTCCATCGTCTTACACTGTTCGCGAATGCTAAGAAGTGCCTCCACGAACATGGTTTGCACATCGATACCGGGGAGTGCGGTGTCAAAAATATCGCCACAAATTACCATGGCATCAGGCTGATGCTCTTTCACGATCGTGGCAATTTGTTTCACAAAATGCAGTTGTTCTTCTTTTCGGTCATAGTTATAAAGTTTATGTCCCAAATGCCAATCACTGGTGTGTAAAATTTTCATATTGAGATTATTAAATATCTGTTTTTAATTCCGCGAAGATATAATTTATCATGTTACAAAAAATAGGTCGTTTATGTTTTTTTTGAACAAATGTATCGCCATTGTTTTTTCTGTTATAGATTATATAGAAAAAATCGAGACTTCTTTTTATAAGTTCAATTAGTAAAGTTATAAAAATAAGAAGAAAAAAAGGCTGACCCAAAAAGTCAGCCCCAAAAGTGGTAAATTTGTAAATTCAATCTCCTACAAAAGAAAAAACAAATGA
>JALNYF010000129.1 GCA_023229985.1 Bacteroidales bacterium
TTTCGACATCTATTGCATCACGGAAAAGGGAGAACATATTATTATTGAACTTCAAAACGCGAAGCAAAAAAATGTCACCGACCGCAGTCTCTACTACACTACATTCCCGATTCAGTCTCAAGGTGTTAAGGGAAGTTGGGACTACAGTATCAACAAAATATATTCGATAACCATTCTCAATTTTACCCTTGACTACCTGAAATTGCCGGAAGATGAGTACTTGCACACGGTTGAACTTTACAAACGAGAGAACAAAATGTTGTTTTACGACAAACTGATGTTTATCTATTTGGAGATGCCTAAGTTCAAGAAAAGAGAGGATGAATTGACGAATGATTTTGAAAAATGGATGTATTTTATCAAGAATTTGGAACGATTGGAGAAGATTCCGAAAAAATATCGCGACACCATCTTTGAGAAGATGTTCGCCGCTGCAGAAATAGCAAAATTAGATAAAATGGAATATAGAAAATACATTAAAAGCAAAAAAGCGATCAACGATTATGACAATGCTATCAATTACGCGCGTGAAGAAGGTGAATTGAAGGGTCGATTAGAGGGCGAATTGAAAGGTAAATTAGAAGGCGAATTAAAAGGTAAGTTGGAAGGCAAGTTGGAAATTGCACATACTTTGCTGAAAATGGAGAAGCCCATCGATGAAATTGTATTGATAACCGGATTGTCGAAAGAGCAAATTGAGGAATTGGGAACAAGGGATTAGATTTTCGCGCACGCACTTATCACCACACTATATTGTGCCCAATAGGTGCGACAAGTTTGCTTCGCCCAGACTTCACAACAATAAAAATGCCTGTATAAAAATGTCTATTTTGGACATATCCTTATGATTTATTGCTATCGTCAAAATTGATTTACACCGATGATTAAACATAGCGAAGTTCTCTGTGACCTTTATGTGTCGAATATTCGTCGTAGAATCATGGGGTGATGCTTATTTTTTTTGCCCAAGACCTTCTCATACACGGCATTGATTTGCGCTCCAATTACTTCTCGGGAGAAATTTCGGCACGCGTAGTCACGGATTTTATCCTTGTCAAATGTTTCGTAGTTATCCAACATATATTCCACACTTTTCAATAAAGCATCCTCATCTTTTGCCGGTATCAATATGCCGCGCTCTGCATTAACAATTTCCGGCACTCCGCCTACTTGTGTCGCAATGACCGGACGTCCACAAGCAAAACTTTCTAACAAAACTACGCCCTGCGTTTCAAAATTTGAAAAAGATACAAAAAAATCGGATTGTGCGTAAAATTGAGCAACTTCGGATTCTTCCCGTTTACCGTGAAAAATAACGAAATCTTGCAAGTTATGATCCAAAACATATTTCTCAAATTCAGGTTTGGGATAATCATGAACCACATCTAACACAAAATCAGCTCTTTTTTTTGATAATTGTAGTATTACCCGCAAAATTCCAGAAAAGTTCTTCACTTCATCGCTCAAAGTGGAAATATGTAATATTCTTTTTAGGCTGTGCGGCTGATTTTGTTGTCCAATAAAAATTTCTGTATTCACAACATTAGGAATGACACTGAAAGGTGCAGAAATTCCATATTGTTGCATGCTTTCCTTCAATATTTCACTCACCGGCAAAATCATTTGCGCATGGTTGGCAATTTTCTGGATATTTTTTAGAGTTTGAGATGTCATGGCCGCATTATTCTGTGGTAGAAAAATACTCCAATGTTCCGTTAAAATGTAAGGAAGTTTGTATCTTTTCCACCAATAATAGGCAACTTTTCCTACCGGCAACGTGACGTGTAAGTGAAGTAAATCGGGAATAAAATAGTTCTTTTTAACATATTTTAAACCCTTGTTGTAAGCATGAAAAATCCGCCATTTATTCAAAACGCGTGCCACCTTGTCTATGGGGAATTTGGAAGGGGAAACATGAATGAGAATATGTTTAAAGGATTTATAATCAATAACTTCTATTTGTGTTTTTTGAGATAAACGGGTATCTGTAAAAGCGGATAGGATAACAGAATTTGCCATTGGGGAGACAGACAGAATCTGTTTCAGACAGAAATTACCGGCAGTAGGGTCATTGGGGGTGGGAAACCAGCTAAGCAGATGCAGAATATTTTTCTTTTTCAGCATAAATTAATGATTCAATTGAGCGAGGTATTGTTGAATGGTGTTTTCCAAGCCCAAGTAGAGTGCGTCGCAGATAAGTGCGTGACCGATAGATACTTCCATTAAGTTAGGAATCAATTCGTCAAAATAGCGAAGATTCACCAATGAAAGGTCATGTCCCGCATTCAATCCGAGATTTTGACGTTGTGCTTCTTCGGCAGCTTTTACGAAAGGTTCGATGGCTTCTTCACGATTTTGCGGATAAAGTCGTGCGTAACTCTCTGTATATAACTCTATTCTGTCTGTTCCGGTTGAACTTGCGTATTGCACCATTTCAACATTGGCATCGACAAAAATGGAAGTGCGAATGCCCTCTTTTTGAAAATCGGCAACAAGTTCTCTCAAAAGAAGTTGGTTTTCTTTGGTGTTCCAGCCGGCATTGGAAGTCAGTGCGTCGGGTGGGTCCGGTACTAATGTAACTTGTGTGGGTCGAACTTTGCAAACCAATTCCATTAAGTCATCGGATGGGTAGCCTTCAATATTAAATTCGGTAGTCACAATTTCTTTTAAATCAAGGACATCCAAATAGCGAATGTGTCTGCCGTCGGGGCGGGGGTGAACT
>JALNYF010000086.1 GCA_023229985.1 Bacteroidales bacterium
ACTCGAAGGTCCTATTGTGAAAATGAAAGAAGAAAGACGCGTGTCGTTAGGCTATATTGTTTCTGTAAAAGGCTCGTACTTAGAACAATCATCTAAGGTTTTCTACCCTTATGTAGAAGGCGGGCTTCCCTATAACTATTGGGATATTTATGGAAAAATTGCTTTGAACAGCAAAAGCGGCTCAAAATTAAATATCTTTGGCTTTAATTTTGATGATCAAGTGAATTATACATCTATTGCAACGTATCGTTGGAAAAACTTTGGCGGCGGTGCCAACTTTTTAATTATTCCGGGTTCCACGCCCATGTCTATTTCAGGTGCCATCGCTTATACCAATTATTACACGCTGTTGGACGACAAAGCTTTTAAACCCGATGTAAGTGATATGACCGGTAAAGATACCAATGCCAGACAAAGTTCCTTAGATGGGTTCAATGCCAACCTGACTTTTAACTATTATATTGGAAAAAGCTTTTTGTCGGTGGGTGCCGAGTTTGTGGGTTATACCGCAAAATACATCTTCTATCAGAGTAGAAATGCCAATAGTCTTGTTGAGATGAAAGACTTTACTACCGACATCGGATTATTTGTAAAATATAAATATGATTTTAGACAAAAAGTGATTATTGAACCGAGTTTTCGTTTGCAATATTATGCGTCTTTAGGCGTCAGCTCGCCGGAACCGCGTCTTTCTATTAAGTACAATATTACTCCTAAAATCAGACTTAAGTTTGCCGGTGGTTTGTATTCGCAAAATTTCGTGGCTGCAACCTCCGACCGTGATGTGGTCAATCTTTTCTCTGGTTTCTTGTCTAGTCCGAGCGGTTTGCCCGATACCGCCCTCAACGGAAAAGAAGTCAATTCAAGTCTGCAAAAAGCACAGCACCTGATTTTAGGTCTCGAATTGGATGTGATTCCATATACCACCATCAATGTGGAAGGCTATTTTAAAAACTTCTCTATCATTACTTCTTTGAACCGGTATAAAATGTTCGATGAAGATCCTGATTATATTTTTGAATCCGGAAATGCTTATGGCGGAGATTTTTCTGCAGAATTTGATTACAAAGGAATCTTGGTAAAAGTGGTCTATTCATTGGGCTGGGTGAATCGGTTCGATGGCGTTCAACACTATTCCCCGCACTTCGACCGCCGTCACAACATCAACTTATTGGCTTCTTACTCTTTCGGTAAACGCAAAAGTTGGCAGATTGACTTGAGATGGAATTTTGGAACAGGTTTCCCGTTTACTCAAACGCAAGCCTATTACCCTCAATTGAACTTCGGCTCGTATGATGTTAATTATCTTAATTCCAACGAAGAACTCTCTTTCTTGTTGGCAGACTATAACAAAGGGAAACTACCTAATTATCACCGACTTGATTTTAGCGTTAAAAAGACTTTCTACCTCGGCGAAAGAAATAGTATTGATCTGAGTGTAGGGGCTACAAATTTATACAATTATAAAAACGTATTTTATAAAGACCGTATTACCAATCAAACCATTTATCAACTTCCGTTACTTTATAATATCGGTATCAGTTGGCACTTCTAAAACCATCCATTGTGAATATTAAAAAGAATTATATAATTATAGGCTGCACTTTATTGGTTGGTGTCCTTTTGGGTGCCATCGGATTCATGATGATAACCAATGCAAGTTATGCTACAGAAAATGGGACGTCTCAATCCGAGAATGTTTATTCCAATCAGTTAGTGCCACCGCCGTTGCCGGATTCACTCACTTTTGCCGGCGAACTTGTGCCTTTGGATAACTATTGGGTCAGAGAAGCGTTAGACCGTGAACTGACCATCGTCTGTTATCAGCATTCGGCAACGTTGTTGGCACTGAATCGCTCCGCCCGCTATTTCCCTACTTTCGATAAAATTTTTCAAGAAGAGGGACTCCCGCAAGATTTTAAATACCTCTGTATTGCGGAAAGCAATTTATCCAATGCCATTTCACCCGCAAAAGCTGTCGGATTTTGGCAATTTATCCCCGAAACAGCCAAAATCTACGGACTTGAAATTCGTGATGAGATAGATGAACGTTATCATCTCGAAAAATCAACCCGCGCTGCCTGCTGCTACTTGAAAGCTTCCAAGGGAAGAATGGGAAGTTGGGCTTTGGCTGCCGCTGCCTACAATATGGGAGAAGCCGGTGTGAAAAAATCATTGGATAATCAATCTGTTAGTAATTATTGGGACTTGTATCTCAACCCCGAAACTGCGCGATATGTCTATCGTATCTTGGCATACAAACTATTGTTCGAAAATCAACAGCTTTATGGGGTTCGTGTATCTCCCAAAAGTCAGTATCAACCATTGGCTTACGAAGAAATTGAAGTGAAAACCTCCATTCCCGATTTATATCAATTCTGTCGGTACAATGATATGACTTATCGAGAATTGAAAGAATTAAATCCTTGGCTGAGAGCTACGAAATTAACCGTCTATAATAAGTCGTATTTTATCAAAATACCTGTTAAAAAGAAGTAAAAGAATTTAGGATGAATAGTTGTGCGGAAGACCATCTTTCTATCATTGGTGCCTCAGAGAATAATCTAAAAAATATATCCATTGATTTACCTCATTATCAGCTGATTGTGATGACCGGTCTGAGTGGCAGTGGGAAGTCGTCGCTTGCTTTTGATACGATTTATGCTGAGGGACAGCGGCGATATATGGAGACTTTTTCGGCGTATGCGCGACAATTTGTAGGGAATTATGAGCACCCCGACGTGGACAAAATAACCGGCTTAAATCCCGTGATTGCCATCGAACAAAAAACAACGAACAAGAATCCCCGTTCTACGGTGGGAACCATCACGGAAGTTTATGACTTTTTGCGCTTGCTCTTCGCCCGTGCCGCCGATGCCTATTCTTATGTGACCGATGAAAAAATGATTCGTTATACCGAGTCGGAATTGATTGATAAAATATTGGAACTGTATAATAATAAGGATATTACAATACTTGCGCCTATCGTTAAACGCCGAAAAGGTCATTATCGGGAACTCTTTGAAACCACACGCAAACAAGGTTTTACCAAAGTGCGGGTTGATGGCGAAATCAAACCCCTGAACCTTAATATGGCGGTGGATCGGTATAAAATCCATGATATTGAAATCGTTATTGATAATTTACCGATTAAAGATAATTCTAAAACGCGATTAATCAATAGTTTAAGACTTGCCCTGAAGTATGGAAAAGGAGTCATTGCCGTGTTGGATAATAGCAATCAAGTGACGAAAAATTTTAGCAAGTATTTGATGTGTCCCACCACCGGTATTTCTTATCCGGAGCCGGAACCCAATACTTTCTCATTTAATTCGCCTTACGGTGCTTGCGAAAAATGTAACGGATTGGGATTCATTACCGAAGTAGATTTGAAAAAAATCATCCCCGATAGTACCCTCAGTATTAAAGATGGCGGTTTTGCCCCTATTGGCTCTTACAAAAACAACTACATTTTCAGAATGATAGATGCTGTGAGCGAAAAATTCGGATTCTCGATAGATGATCCAATTGCCGAATTGCCAGATCATATTCTGAATATCTTGTTGTATGGAACCGATGAACCCATTCGCGTTAAACGCGAGTTCACGGGTCTGTCGCCCATTTCTGCCACCTATTCCGGCATTATCAATTTTATCAAAGAATTTGACTACGAAAGTGCGCCCGCATCCATCAAAAAATGGATTCATAGTTTTTTGAATGAAAAGCCCTGCGACGAATGTCACGGAACGCGCTTGAAAAAAGAATCCCTCTTTTTTAAAATCGGCGGTAAGAGCATTGCCGATTTAGCCATGATGGATATTTCCGATTTAATCCAATGGATTGAAAAATGCCCGACCTATTTGGATGAAAAGAGAAATATCATTGCTCACGAGATTCTTCGGGAGATAAAGTTCAGACTTCATTTCTTGGAAGATGTTGGGATTCAATATCTTTCTCTCAATCTGCCGGCAAAAGCTTTGTCGGGTGGCGAGGCACAGCGCATTCGCTTGGCAACCCAGATTAGTTCCCAATTGGTGAATGTTCTTTATATCTTAGATGAACCCAGCATTGGATTGCATCAACGGGATAATCATCAACTTATTGAAACACTGAAACATTTGCGCGATTTAGGGAATTCCGTTATCGTGGTAGAACACGACCGCGATATGATGAAGGCAGCAGATTTTATTGTAGATATGGGACCGGCGGCGGGCATTCACGGCGGCGAAATAGTGGCTGCCGGCACTTATTCTGATATGTTAAAAAAGGATACACTGACCGCGCAATATCTGAACGGAAAAAAGAGAATTGAAGTCCCGCGGGAGCGTAGAAATGGCACCGGTCAAGAGCTCTCTATCATTGGTGCGTCCGGCAACAACCTGAAAAATGTGGATGTCTCTTTCCCATTAGGGACTTTCATCTGTGTGACCGGCGTTTCGGGAAGCGGTAAATCATCGTTGATTAATGAAACCCTATATCCGATTCTGAATCATCATTTTTTTAGAGCCGAGAAAAAACCGCTCCCCTATATCGAAATTAGCGGATTGGAATACATAGACAAGGTAATAGAGATTAATCAGCAACCCATCGGACGAACTCCGCGCTCCAATCCCGTAACCTATATCGGGGTTTTTGACCTGATCCGTCAATTATTTGCAGCATTACCGGAAGCAAAAATTCGCGGTTATAAGCCCGGACGCTTTTCTTTTAATGTTGCCGGCGGTAGATGCGAGGATTGTAAGGGTGGGGGACTGAAAAATATAGAAATGAATTTCTTGCCCGATGTCTATGTAAAATGTGATACTTGTAACGGAAAACGCTACAACGCCGAAACGCTGGAAGTCAGATTTAAAGGAAAATCTGTCAATGATGTGCTTGAAATGAATGTGGAATCGGCAGTTTCATTTTTTGAAAATATCCCCGCCATTTGCGAAAAGCTGCAAACACTTTGCGATGTGGGACTTGGCTATCTGAAACTCGGCCAGCCTTCGACGACCCTTTCCGGCGGCGAAGCACAACGCATTAAGCTCGCAGCCGAGTTATCAAAAAAAGATACCGGAAAGACATTTTATATCTTGGACGAACCCACCACCGGTCTGCACTTTGAAGATATTTATGTATTACTTAATGTTTTAAACAAGTTGGTAGAAAAAGGGAATACGGTCTTGGTGATTGAACATAACATGGATGTGATTAAAATGGCAGATTGGATAATAGATTTGGGGCCCGAGGGCGGCCGCGGGGGCGGCGAAATCATTGCTGCCGGCACCCCGGAAGAGATTGTGAATATGAATATCGGATACACTGCCCCTTACCTGAAAGAAGCCCTATCGCAATAGATTGATATCCCTAATACATTATGCTTCATTTTTCTCTGGCAAGGCATTTACCTATTGCGGGTCGTTACAGAAAACGGCGTGGAACGGAAATGTTTTGTAAAATGATAATTTTTTAATTTTTTACAAAACCAACTTGTTTTCAAAAAATAATGTATTTTTGCCACATTATTAACCTTAATTTTACAGCAATGAAAAAGAATATTTGCTTTGCGATATTGGTGTTTTGTTTCGCGTGCGGAAGCGTGCGGGCACAATACGAACCGTTCTTTAAAAATTTTCCGATAGTATATGATATTGCTGTGATGTATACTTGGTATACTGACGATTATAGCCCTGATAATTTAGGACCTTACATTTGGACACATACTATAACTATTAATCAAAATGATACTATTCGTTACGGAAATCTTCTTTATTATTATACTGTTGGAGATGATTTTGCCATAA
>JALNYF010000013.1 GCA_023229985.1 Bacteroidales bacterium
CATCAGCGATTGCGCTATCAAAATATTAGAGATACTAATGGCTGATTAACCATGAAATATAACTTCGATGAGGTAATCCCCCGACAAAATACGGGAAGTCTGAAATATGACATCAATCTGCAAATTTTTGGCAGTGACGACCTTCTGCCCATGTGGGTCGCCGATATGGACTTCAAAACCCCCGATTTTGTGGTAAATGCCTTGACAAAAAGATTGGAACACCCCATCTTAGGCTACTTCTATCATACTGACGGATTCTACCAATCTATCGTCAATTGGATGTGGAAACGTCACCAATGGAAAATAGAAAAAGAGTGGATAACTTTCGCTCCCGGAATCGTTTCAGGTTTGGCATTCCTGATACAGACCTTTACAAATAATGGCGATAAAATTATCGTGCAACCACCTGTCTATCACCCGTTTTTTGCCGTTATCGAAAAACAGGGACGACAAATTGTCAGAAATCCTTTGATGTTAATTGAAGGCTCTTATCAAATCAATTTTTCAGATTTGGAAGAAAAATTGAGAGAAGGTGCGAAAATGATGATTATCAGCAATCCGCATAATCCGGTTGGGAGATGTTGGAAATTGGCAGAGTTAAAAGAGATGGCTGAATTGTGTTTGAAATATAACTGCTTGTTAATCAGTGATGAGATACATTCCGATTTGATTATGCGAGGATTTAAACATCTACCGGTGGCTAATATTTCTCCAGAAATTGCTCATCATACGATTACATGCATGGCACCGAGCAAGACTTTCAACATAGCAGGATTGGCAACGTCTGAAATTATTATTTCCAACCCCGAATTACGCCAACAATTTCAACAAAAAATGAATGATGCCGTCCATATCTTAGGTAATGTGTTCGGCGATATAGCGTTGGAAACTGCCTATACATACGGCGAAGATTGGCTGGAACAACTAATTGATTATCTTATGGATAACGTAAAATATTGCCAAGAATTTATTCAAAGTAATCTGCCAAAACTTCGCACATTCGATCACGAGGCAACTTATTTGCTTTGGGTAGATTTTCGGAATTTGGGACTGTCGCACGAGGAACTATGCCACATTTTGGTTCATAAAGCTAAACTCGGCTTCAACGACGGTCTGATTTTCGGCGAAGAGGGGCGTAATTTTATGCGCATTAATCTGGCATATCCGCGAAGTGTGATTAAAGAGTCAATGAATCGTTTACAAAATGCTTTAAAATAAATAGTGATGGATATAGAAGCAAAGAAAAAAGCGATCGCTATCCTGGAAAATTCAACGGATAGTAAATTGATTACTCATCTCAATGCGTGTGTCCATTGCGGGCTGTGTGGCACAAGCTGCCTCTTTTACAAGACTTTCGACGACCCGCAATTTATGCCCGGGAAAAAAGTAGATTTAGTCGCTTCTATATACAGAAAATATTGTACTTTTATCGGAAAAGTTGCTCCTAACTTAGTGAATGCCAAAGAATTAAACGACGACATGGTAGCAGAAATGGTGGATTCGCTATACGGAGCGTGCACCATGTGCGGACGTTGCGTGAAACATTGCTCCATCGGCGTTGATATCCCCTATATTGTGCACACCGGCAGACAAATGCTCGCAACAATGGGTTGCGTGCCCAAAACTTTGCAAGCTACCGTTGATGCGGCGGTCACAACCGGCAACAATATGGGAATCCCCGAAGACGAATTTGTGGATACCATCCAATGGATGGAAGAAGAAATGCAAGACGATTTGGAAGATAAAAATGCACAAATCCCTTTAAATGAATCGGATAAGAAAATCTTATACACTTTAAATCCCCGCGAACCCAAGTTTTTCCCGCTCTCCATTTCGGCTATGGCGAAAGTTTTTTATGCTGCCAAAGAGAGCTGGACATTGTCTTCAAAGATGTATGATGTAACCAATTACGGCTATTTTTCAGGCAACGATACAGAGGCAAAAGCGATTGCACAAAATATGTATGATGAAGTTAAGAGACTGAACTGCAAAACGTTAGTACTTGGCGAGTGCGGTCACGGCACCCGTGCGTTGCGCTGGGAAAGTCCGAATTATATGCACCAATCTCCCGATTTTGAAATGATTCCCTTGGTGGAACTTATCGAAGAATACATCAAAAGCGGTCGGATTAAGTTGGATAAAACGCTGAATACGAAGAAATACACCATTCACGACCCATGCAACATTACCCGTAACGGCGGATTGTTCAATACGTTACGTTTTGTGGTAAAAAGTGCCGTGCCGGAATTGATTGAGATGGATCCTTACGGGAACGAGAACTTCTGTTGTGGCGGCGGCGGCGGCATGCTGGCAATGAGCGAGTATAATGAGAGACGATTGAAGGTGGGCGGCATTAAAGCGGAACAAATTCGCAAAACCGGCGCCGATGTGGTCATTACACCCTGCCATAATTGCGTAGACCAATTGGTGCAAATCAACCACACCTATCAGTTGGGCGTTGAGATTAAATCGGTGGCTGAGGTGGTTGCCGATGCCCTGATAATAGAAAATGAATAAATTTAACAACAACATTCAATATTTTAAATATGAAAGATATTTTTGAAAGAATTAAAGCAACACCGGGTCCACTTGGGCAATATCAAGCCAATGCAGACGGTTATTTTATGTTTCCGAAATTGGAAGGACCTATTGGTCCCGAAATGCGTTTTAACGGAAAAGAAGTTTTAAATTGGAGTTTGAATAACTATTTAGGGTTAGCCAATCTTCCAGAAGTGCGCGAAGCTGACGCACAAGGAGCCAAGGATTTCGGAATGGCTGCCCCAATGGGCGCACGAATGATGTCCGGCGATAGCATTTATCACAAAAAATTGGAACAGGATTTGGCAACTTTTGTGGGAAAACCTGCCGGTTATTTGGTTAATTTCGGCTATCAAGCAATGGTTTCCATTATTGACGTTTTGACCAGCCGCCGCGATGTAATCGTGTATGATTCCGAATCGCACGCCTGCATTATTGACGGTTTAAGATTAAGTTTTGCAAAACGTTATGTTTTCCAACATAATGATATGGACAGTTTGCGCAAACAATTGGAGCAAGCTACAAAATTGGCTGACGAACAAGGCGGCGGCGTTTTGGTAATCACCGAAGGCGTTTTCGGAATGGCAGGCGATTTGGGCAATTTAGCCGGTATCACAGCTTTGAAAAAAGATTTTAAGTTCCGCTTACTCATTGATGATGCGCACGGTTTTGGCACAATGGGGAAAACCGGTGCGGGCACTGCCGAACATTTCAATTGCATTGATGAGGTGGACGTTTATTTCGCTACTTTTGCGAAGAGTATGGCAGGAATTGGTGCATTTGTTGCCTCCGAAAAATTTGTTGTGGACCATCTTCGCTGCAACATGCGCTCGCAAATTTTTGCCAAATCATTGCCTATGCCGATGGTGATCGGTGCAATGAAAAGATTGGAAATAATCAAAACCCGTCCCGAAATACGCGAAAAATTGTGGACTATTGTGAGAGCTTTGCAAAGCGGTTTGAAAGCCGACGGTTGTGACTTGGGGAAAACAGAATCGCCCGTTACGCCGGTTTATTTGAAAGGCGGAATTGAAGAAGGGACCAATATTGTGGTGGATTTGCGCGAAAACTACGGAATTTTCTGCTCCATTGTTGTTTATCCCGTTGTACCTAAGGGAGTTATTATGCTTCGCATCATACCTACCGCTGCCCATACGTTGGAACAAGTGGAAAGAACCATTAACGTTTTCAAAGAAGTACGCAAGAAATTGGAAACCGGTTTTTACAATAAACCGATCCCGATGATGAACTTGATTAAAGAATAAACCTATTTCTTATCCAACACTTGATGTTGGTAATTCATATTAAAAAAACGACACCTTTCACAGATGTCGTTTTTTTTTAATTAAGTATTATTAGTGTCCGGTAAATTGATTTATTACTGTATAGATTCAACATAAAGAAGTCCCTTCAATCCAATATGTTTTTTTTTCAACTTTTCTTTGTCTTGCCAAAGAACTGACGCAGCAAGTGAGTGCAAAAGGCAAACTTGTTTGCTTTTGCCGAACTGCAAGGAAGAAAATCTTGATTATAAGTTGCAAAAGAAACGCGCTTTGCCGCTACGCAAATTGTTGCTAAAAATTGAAATGTGCAAGCTAAACAGCTCAAACTTGCAACCTGCGGTTGCTTCGAACAGTCGCTGTTTTGACGCTTGCACATTTCTAATTTTTTTAACGCAACGAATTTGCTAAGGCGGCGGGATTTGTGGCTTCGGTCAGATACATTGCTTCTGCCGGACATTCCACCCACCATGGTAGTCGTGAAGGCAATTTTATAAGAAATTAAAATCCTTCGGATTTCTTATTCATTCTTCGTAAAGGTAAGCCTAACAAAATATAAACCGCTGTAATTTACTCAATACTAATAAATTAATCAAAAATATTTATTATTTACCGGACAGCAATAATTGCGAAAATACAATTACCAATTCATATTTCCGCTCAAAAATCACAAATATTCTTCTGGAATCGTGATGCCGAACTTCTCACAAAGTGCTTTCACGTCAGCATCGTCTGTTGGACGGTGAACATAACCGCAATGAAACAGCACCTGCGACGAAGCATTGATGCATTTCACTTCGCAATCACCGATTATGCCAATACCCTCAAGAACTTCAAGATTGAATTTTTCATTTTCAAAAATAACATTACCATCGGGTTGAAAATCAACAAAATGCAAATCAAGTATTCTGTTCTGTGCATCTTTCCACACGGTGTGATTAGATGTCGTATATTCTTCAACAACTTCTTCAAAACCAATTTCCTTAATCAGTTTTAAAAGTCTTTCTCTGTCATCGTTGCTGACAATCAAGTCTATGTCGTTATGTTCGCGCGATTGCTTTCCCAAGAGGGCATCTACAGCCCAGCCGCCGTCGAGCCAAATCTGAATGTCGTTCTCTTTCATGAGACAAATAATGTATGAAGCGTCTTGGAGGGTTATCATTGTTTTAGATTTTTAAGTAGAGATTTATGTCGAAAAGATACATTTTTTAAGCAACTTGTTTGTGCAAAAGTACGCATTTATTTTTTTCGTTTTTCGCTAATCATCATCAATTTTTATCACTATAGTAATTGAACTTATTGATAATCAACATAAAAACCAACAATTTTTATCTCCAAATTACACCACTCCCTGTCTTCAAATCGAGAAAAATCAGGCTAAGATAAAACCGTCGATAAAAATGCAAAAAAATGGCAGACGGTACCGCCCAGAATGGTCAAATGAAAAAGTCCGTGCCCAAAGGGAATTTTTTTGATCACATAAAAAACGACACCGCCGCTATAGCTCAAACCACCTGCCAATAAAAACCAGAGAGTGGCGCTGTTAGCTACGCGAATTAGTGGCACAATGGCAATGATTACCAACCAGCCCATGCAGACGTACAAAATAGCAGAGAGTTTTCGCTCTGATCGTCTGCCCTTGTAAAAAAATAATTTGTAAACAACCCCCACAATTGCCAATGCCCAGATAATGCCAAACAATGTCCAGCCTAATGCTCCGCGCAAAATGACCAAGGTTAAGGGTGTATAACTACCCGCAATCAGCAGATAAATCATGGAATGATCTATGTGGTTCAAGCGTGCTTTCCTGCGCATTTTTTTGGCACTGTGAAACAGCGTAGATGCTAAATAGAGTGCAATCATCGTGGAACCGAAGACACTACAACTGACCACTGCCCACACATTGTCGTTCAAGGCAGAAAAAATGATTAAAAGAACGGTGCCGGCAATTGCCAATAAAACTCCCAACCCGTGACTGATGCTGTTGAAAATTTCTTCCGCTTTAATGAGACGTTTCGATTTTGCCATATTGGTTATTTTGAGTGCAACATAACGCTCAACAACACACTTTTGTTGTTTGCGTATGTATTTCTATGCGAAAAAAAAGAAAAATAGTGAAATAACTATTCATTAATGTAGAAAAGAAGGCACTATCTTTGTTTTAAAATCACTGTTTGTGTTTCAAATCGCGAGTTGCGTAAGTTTCGTAGCTATAAATTTTATGTTGGTAATTCTCGTTTTCAAATAGTTCGGAGGAAATAATAAAATCAGCGGTAGCACGGCAACAGGCAGTGGGCACATTATAAAGTACCGTAATTCTGAGAAGTGCCTTCACATCCACATCATGCGGTTGCTGCGTCATGGGATCCCAAAAGAAAAACATGAAATCTATTTTGCCTTCTGCCACCAAAGCTCCCATTTGTTGGTCGCCGCCCAATGGTCCCGAATTCAGCCGCATTACTCGGATATAATCACGTGATTCAGGCTCAATTCCACGATTAATTTCCTCTTCTACCAATTTGCCCGTTGTGCCGGTACAAATTAAATGATGCTTTTTGAGTTTAGCTTTATTAAAAGCTACCCACTCCACTAAATCATCTTTGCAACTGTCGTGGGCAACTAAAGCAATATTATACTTTATCTTCATTGTTAAAAACTTGATTATCTGATAATTCTGGTTGAACTTTTTTGTCTTGTTTAAAATCTCGAAAGAATCTTTTATTAAAACAGAGCATTCCGATAACGCCAACCGTTACGCAACTATCGGCAATATTGAAAATGGCAGGGAAAAAATAAGCACCACCAAAATATGGCACCCAATCGGGAATCAAAAAAAGTTTAACGTAAAACATATCTACAACGCGTCCATACATAAAGGGGGCATAATCGAAATAAATTCCATAAAATGCCGAATCAATAATATTTCCGAGCGCGCCGGCAATAATCAGTGACAAAATGCAGGTGGTAATGAGGTCAATTTGATTTTTTTTAATTTTTTGAATAAAGAAATAAATCAAATAACCGACTACCGCGATTCGAACTAATGATAGCATCAGTTTACCGAAATTTTCTCCGAAGCTGATGCCAAAAGCCATTCCTTCATTTTCAATAAAATGCAGGTTCAACCAATCTCCACACAAGGAAATGGTTTCGCCAAAGTCCATATTCGTTCTAACCCAAATTTTGAGAATTTGGTCTAAAAAAATAAATACAAGAACAATAGCAATGGCTGTGATTGAATAGGTCTTCTTTTTCACAAACTATTTTTTACTGTTCAACTTAGCATCTATTGATAAAGTAGCATGAGGTACGCTTTTCAATCTCTCTTTTGGAATCAGTTTCCCGGTTACACGGCAAATTCCATAAGTTTTGTTTTCAATACGTACCAATGCAGCTTCCAAGTTTTTAATGTACTTGTCCAAGCGGGAAGCCATTTGTGCATTTTCTTCTTTTGCCAATGACTGACTGCCTTCTTCAAGAACCTTAAAGGTGGGTGAAGTGTCCATCGTATCATTTCCGGTATTGTTACATGCATTCAAATAGACTTCAATCCCTTCGCGAGCTTCGGCTAACTTACCTTCTATGATGTGTCTAAATTCCTCTAATTCCTCGTCGGAATAGCGATCCATATTAGTCTCTTCCATAATTTATTGTATTTAAAAAATGAACGGCAAAGATAGTAAATTTTAAGCTACATTACTACGTTTTTTTTAAAAAAATATAAATCGTTTTTTATTTTCTTGAAAAGAAATGAAAATCACGTATTTTTGCAGATATTTTTGGAAAGCATGAATGATTACAGTAAAAAACTAAAAAATTCTATATATCAATTAGTTACAGAGGCTGCTGACGAATTGGGGGTAGATGCGTATGTTGTTGGCGGCATTGTTCGAGACCTATATCTGAAGCGAAATTCAAAAGATATTGATATCGTTGTGGTTGGAAGCGGCATTGGATTGGCAAAAGCAGTTGCCCGCAAACTTTCTCCTTCTCCTGCTGTGAATGTGTTTAAAAATTTTGGCACGGCTCAATTCAGATATAATGATGAAGAAATTGAGTTTGTGGGCGCGCGCAAGGAATCATACGACTATGATTCTCGGAAACCACACGTGGAAGACGGCTCTTTGCAAGATGACCTTAACCGGCGCGATTTTACCATCAACGCCTTGGCAATTTCCCTGAACGGACCCAACCAATACCAATTGGTGGATTTCTTCAATGGTGTTCAAGATATTCAAAATAAGATAATTAGAACTCCTTTGGACCCCGATACTACTTTTTCTGACGACCCTTTACGCATGATGCGTGCCGTTCGTTTTTCGACTCAACTGAATTTTCAAATCGCTCCCGATACGGCCGCCTCCATCGCCCGAAATGCAGAACGACTGAAAATTATATCGAAAGAAAGAATCATTGATGAATTTAATAAAATACTCCTTTCCCCCAAGCCTTCCGTCGGCATCGTGCAACTGGATAAGTTGGGACTATTACAGCATTTTTTGCCAGAAGTTCTTAATTTAAAAGGAATTGAGACCATCAACGGCAAAGGACACAAAGATAATTTTTGGCATACTTTGGAAGTCGTCGATAAAATTGCAGCCGTGAGCCATCATCTCTATCTGATATGGGCTGCTTTGTTGCACGACATCGCAAAACCCGTCACCAAAAAATTCAATCCGAGTTTGGGCTGGACATTCCACGGACACGAATTTGTCGGGTCAAAAATGGTTCCCGCTATTTTCCGCGAACTTAAACTGCCTACCAACGACAAAATGAAATATGTTCAAAAATTGGTGGCACTGCACCTTCGTCCGCAAGCCCTTGTGGATGAATCTATTACCGATTCCGCAGTTCGGAGATTATTATTTGAAGCCGGCGATGATGTAGATGATTTGATGCTCCTGTGTGAAGCCGACATTACCTCCAAAAATAGCGCAAAAGTCGAGAAATACCTGACTAATTTTGCGATTGTCCGCCGGAAATTTATCGAAATTGAAGAAAAAGACAAACTCAGAAATTGGAAATCTCCCATTGACGGGATACTGATTATGGAAACCTTTCAATTACGTCCGACGAAAGAAGTGGGAATCATTAAAACTGCCATTCGCGAAGCTATTCTCGACGGTGTGATAGGAAATAATTATGAAGAAGCCTATCAAATGATGTTAGAAGAAGGTAAGAAAATGGGGCTCAAACCTATTCTTTAAGTTTTTCCTCCCTTTCTGCAATCAATCTATCCGAAATTCGGTGCATGATCACATTTGATTGCTCCCTATCAGCAAAATAGTAAGCTACCGATTGGTTGTATTGCTCCTTTGTAACATGGTGCTTGAGAAGAAAATCATTATACAAATGAATACTGAGTGCCATTTTATTACTGTCGGGCGGAGCGAAAAAGATAACGGATTCTATCACTAATTGCTCGGTCATCATATCCGTCAGCTTCGCGGAATCGATCAGATTGTCCGGCTTGGGATTTTCGGGTGTTCGCTTGCATCCCACAAGAAGGAGCAAAAACAAAACTATATAGTATAAAAAAAGGCGCTTTTTCACGCCGGCAAAAATACATAAAAAATTATAAAATAAATGACCGACGTAAGCAAAAAAATTATAATTTTGCGCAAACAAAAGATTCATGATACATCGTTAAAAATCAATACATTATGAAATCAAAAATTGCTTTGGTATCGGGGAGGGCAAACCTTGCTTTAGCTGAAAAAATTTCTCAAAATCTTCATATTCCTTTATTGGATGAAGAAATTGTCCAATTTAAAGATGGCGAAATTCAGGCTTATTACAACGAAACCATTCGTGGGAAACATGTTTTTATCATTCAACCCACTTTTTCTCCGGCGGAGAACATTATGGAATTGTTAATTTTGATTGATGCAGCGAAACGCGCGTCTGCTGCAGAAATCATTGCGGTCATTCCATATTTTGGCTACTCCCGCCAAGACAGAAAAGACAAGCCCAGAACCTCTATCGGAGCAAAATTAATGGCAAACCTCTTAACCGCTGCCGGCATTAATCGTTTGATTACGATGGATTTACATGCAGATCAAATTCAAGGTTTTTTTGAAATTCCGGTTGACCATCTGTATGCTTCTACCGTTTTCTTGCCCTATATCAGAAATTTGAATTGGGATAATTTATGTATTGTTTCTCCCGACACTGGCGGGACTAAAAGAGCCTCTACTTATGCCAAATTTTTGAATTGCGATTTTGCCATCGGCTTTAAACAAAGAGAAAGAGCGAATGAGGTTGCCTCTCTGCAAATAATTGGCAATGTGAAAAATAAAAATGTGATTTTGTTAGATGATATTATGGACACCGGCGGCACTTTGTGCAAAGCGGCTATTAGAGTAAAAGAATTAGGCGCAGAGAAAGTCTATGCCATGTGTACACATGCCCTGCTCTCCGGCAATGCTATGGAAAACCTCGAAAACTCGGCCATTGATAAAATCGTGGTGACCGACACCATTCCGTTGGCTCACCCATCCGAAAAATTTGAAGTGGTTTCTATCGCTCAATTGGTTGCAGAAGTCATTAAAAGCGTGATGGACAAAACTTCCATCTCTTCTCATTTTGAAGTAGATAAATAGAATTATTGCTGTACGCTAAATAATCGAAATTATTGATTAATCTATTAGCATTGAGCATATTACAATGCCTCTTTTATTATTAAAAAAAGTCATTATTTTCTTCCAAAATCAGCAGGAATCTCCCCCCAAAGCCGCGTGTTCCATTTGATAATCGGGTTCGCATATTGATTTTCATTCAACCATTTTTCGGCACGAGCCAACAAATCAAACAACAACGCATTTTCCTCAATCGGACTGATGATTGATTTGTGTTTTTTATGACGTACCCATGAAATTGCGGTAATACTGTCGGTATAAATCGCCTTATTACTGCCTTGCTGTTTTAATAATGCCAATCCATGTACCAATGCCAAAAATTCACCGATGTTGTTGGTCGCATTTTTAAAAGGACCTTGATGAAAAATCTGCTCTCCGGTTCGAGTATCCACCCCGCGATATTCCATCACCCGTGTCACCATATTGCACGCCGCATCAACACAAATACTGTCCAAATCGGGCTTCTCATCGTGGTCGGTCAAATAAGGAATCTGCTTTTTTTTCACAGGTGGATTCTGCTTATAGTAATTTTCATAACCACCCAAAAAATGTTTTTGCGCTTCCATGGCACTTTCAAATCCCTTGTACTTGGCACCGGGAAACTCCAAAATCTGCGCCTGACACTCTTTCCAAGTATCATAAACCCCGGGCTTACGTCCTTGCCATACGACATAATATTTTTTCTTATTCATCATTGTTTAGTTTTAATCAGTTGATAATTAGTTATTTATTATTGATTACGCATCAACATTGACTATTATGAAAACACTTTTATACTTGGAAGTGGTGCGAAATTCGGAAAGTAGATTGTCCAAAATTTCTTTATTATGCTCCAAGTTTTCGTTTTTTTGAAATTTAATCCAAATATCTTTCAGATAAAAGGCTTGAATTCTGGAAACAATGGGGAAGTTGGGTCCCATAATTTGCCCTGGAAATAGTTCACGCAAAAGTTCTGCTAATTTTAAAGCGGCTTCGGAAAGAAGTGCTTCGTCTTTGTGCTTTACCGTTAATTTGATTAATCGACAAATAGGCGGGAAAAAGAACTGTTTTCTTTCCTCCAACTGCGAAGCATACATCCCTTGAAAATCATTGGAAACCACAAACTTAAGAGCAGGGTGTTTGGGCTGAAAGCTCTGAATAATTACTTTACCGGGAACTTCTTTTCGACCGGCACGCCCACTAACCTGCGACATCGTCTGGAAAGCGCGTTCATAAGAACGAAAATCCGGATATGAAAGCAAATTATCGGCATTGAGCACCCCTACAATGGAAACTCGGTCAAAATCAAGTCCTTTCGTTACCATCTGCGTTCCTACCAAAATATCGGTTTTATGCTGTTCAAAATCGGTAATGATTTTTTGATAGGCTGTTTTCGAACGAGTCGTGTCCAAATCCATTCTCTGTATCACCGCCTTCGGGAACAATTCTGCCAAGTTGTCCTCCACCTTTTCGGTGCCAAACCCTTTCATCTCTACGTCTGCACTATGACAATTCGGGCACTCCTTCGGAACATCAATGGCGTAACCGCAATAATGGCATTTCAACAAATTGCTCTTTTTATGATAGGTAAGCGTCACATCGCAATATTTGCATGTGGGCATGGACTGACACGAATTACAGAACATTCGGAGCGAGAACCCACGCCGGTTTTGAAAGAGAATAATCTGCTCATTTTTTTCCAATGCGTCCGCGATATTGTCCAAAAGAAACTGCGAAAATATGCCATTCACTTTTTTTTGCCGTGTTGATTCCAACATATTGGCAATCCAAATTTCTGGCATCATTCCTTGGGCATAACGCTGATTCAATTCTACCAATCCGTATCTATTTTGTTTTACATTATAATATGTTTCTAATGAAGGAGTTGCTGTCCCTAATAGAATATTGGCATGATGAATTTTTCCCAAAGCAACCGCACTGTCGCGTGCGTGATAGCGCGGAGCCGGATCCATTTGCTTGTATGATGAATCATGCTCCTCGTCCACGATAATCAATCCCAACTGTTGATACGGCAGAAGTAAAGCAGAGCGCGCGCCCAATATCAAACGATATTGATTTGTTTCCGAATGGTGAAGCACTCGGTTCCATATTTCAACGCGCTCATACTCATTGAAGCGCGAGTGATAAACCCCCACCTGGTCGCCGAAATACATTCTTAACCGATTGACAATTTGCGAGGTAAGCGCAATTTCCGGAAGTAGATACAAAACTTGTTTTCCTTCTGCTAACACCTTATCTATCAACTTAATATAAATCTCCGTCTTGCCACTGCCGGTCACCCCATGTAATAAAACGGCTTGATGTTCCAACATTTGGGTCTGTATCTCCTGAAATGCCTTATGCTGGGCTTCAGATAAAGCAATCTTAGCTGCCTCAGCTTGTGCCTCATATTCTATTAATCTACTTATAATCACATCTTTAGAAACAAGTACGCCATTTTGAATCAAAGTTGTCAAACTCGAAGGAGATACTTTTTTATGGTCCAATAAGTCGTTTTTTTTCACGGCTTTCGTTAAATCTATTTTCCCTTCATTTTGTTGTAAAAGAAACAACATTGCCAAAATCACCTCCGACTGTTTCACCGTTTTGGGAGTTTGTTCCAGACGGTCTAATAGTTGATAAAACTGTGCTTCGTCGCCATTGTAGGGCGGTGCCAACGAGATATACGTCACTTTTTTGGCTTTATAGGGGTCTCGGATTTCTTCGGCGGTCACGATCATTTGTTTTTCCACCAAAGATTTAATGATGGGCATTGATTTGACGAGATGGAGTGTTTTTTCGAGTTCACAGATTGTAACCTTGTGATGATGAGCGACATGCTCCACAATTTGGATTTCTGTTTCAGTAAGTTCGGAGATATCGCCCTCAAAATTGGGGTGAAGCATGATTTGTGATTCACCGGCTAATTTAAGTGCTGAGGGCAGTGCGGCTGCCATTACTTCGCCCAAGGTACACATATAATATTTCGAAATCCATTGCCACAACGCAAATTGTTTTTCGGAAATGACAGGACCGGTATCTATGATATCTAAAATATATTTTATATTGACTTGTTGCGGAACGGTTTGATGAATTTTTACAATAATGCCGGAATAGAGTTTGTTTTTTCCAAAAGGAACCACTACCCGGATACCAAATTGAATATCTGTATTCATCTGGTATGGAACACGATACGTAAAAGCACCTTTGAGTGGAAGCGGCAGGAGAATATCTGCAAAAAAAGTGTCTCTTTCCATTTATTCTGCTATTAATCCGCGAGTTAGTCGAATCACGGTATAAATTTTCTCGACAGCACCTAAATTACTATTTACAAATGATTTACAAATATCGCAAGCGGCTTGATAGGAAGCCGGATTTCGTTCAAATTGCATCAAACGGTCTGTCATTTCCTGAGGTGAAGTGATGGAAAAAGCGCCTTTTTGTTCCACCAGCGCAACCGCTTCACTAAATTTTTGGTATTTAGGACCAAAAAAGACGGGAATACCATAAACGGCTGCTTCGAGCGTGTTGTGCAAACCGGTAGCAAAAGCACCGCCAATATAAGCAATATGCGCATATCTATAGATCTTGCTCAAAATACCGATGCTATCAATAATCAACACATTACAATCTGCCAATTGTTTTTCGCTTCGCTCGGAATAACAAACGACTTTTTCGTTGTAAAATAAGGTTTTAATACGATTAATATGTTCTTTATCAATTAAATGCGGAGCAATCACTAATTTATATTGTGATTTAACATGGGTAAAAACCGTTGCCAATAGTTGTTCATCGGGTTGCCAGCTGCTACCGGCGACCAATATTTTACTGTTTCCTTTGAAACTCTCCATAAAATCGAGGGATTGATTTTGAGCCGCGATGGCAGCCACCCTGTCAAAACGGGTATCACCGGTTATCATCACTTGGTTAATCTTAATGCTGTGGAGCAGATCGAAAGAAGTTTGATTTTGAACAAAGAAATAGGAACATTTGCATAATTGTCGGGCGAACCAACTGCCATGCGGTTTAAAAAAATATTGTGAAGGGCGGTAAATAGCTGATATATAATAAAATGGAATACTTTTTCTATATAGTTGTTCCATATAATTATACCAATACTCGTATTTTACGAAAAAAGCAACTTCAGGTTTTACGACCTGAATGAAGCGTTTGGCGTGGCACAAAGTATCGGAAGGTAGATACGCGATAATGTCAATATCGGGGTCATTTTTTTTCACCTCATAACCTGACGGTGAAAAAAAAGTAACCAAAAAAGTATGAGTGGGGTATTGGGATTTTAGTTTTTGGATCAGTGGTTTCCCTTGTTCAAATTCGCCGAGGGAAGCGCAATGAAACCATATAATCTGCTTATTTTCACATTGTTGTGATAAAAACTGAAAGACATTTTTTCTACCATTTTTCCAGAGTTTGGCTTTGTCATCAAAGAGTGCGGCGAGGGCAACTGCCCAAGAGTAGCAATGAATAAAAAACGTGTATAACAGTCGCATGGGTTAGTATTGATAGAGGGTTTGGATTTTTCGTTTTTCGTACAACGGAATGATCCATCCTATTTTGGGACCGACGAGAATGCTAAATTTTTTAGTGTCGTCTTTGGCGTGCAGAAGCAGGCTGTAATTGCGAAGGCTTTTACTCCAAATTTCAGAAACCTCGATGCCGGCATAAAAACTTGCCACCCTTACTCTGCGCATGAAAATGTAACCAATAAATTGCGACATACAGAAACCGCCGGCAAGTTGGTCGTAACCTTTCTTGTAGTCGTCTAATAGCTGCGGGATTTGTTTGTCCGGGTCGTTAATCCGAATTTTATGTTCAAAATAGCCAAAATCGGCACGAAGCCAGAGTCCCGAATTTCTCCATTTTCCGAAAGGAATAATTTTCCCGATGCCGGCACTCAAATTCCAATACCTTCCTTCAAAATAAATCGTGGCTTTGAGACCGTTTCCATCAATTAAATCTCCGTTCTGCGTCAGCATATCTGTCCCCAAAATCGCAACCTGGTCTTTTATTTTTGAACCAAAAAGATAATTAAAATTGAGTCCGATTGTCCAATTAGAAGATGTTTTGTAGGTAAATCCGGTGCCAATATTCCAGTTATTTTTGAATGTTTCGGCTAAGGTTCCAAACGGGAACTGATAAGAGAAATTGGCACCTGTCCAAATCATTTGAGTTGCTGTATCTATTTGGTTTTTACGCAAATTGACATCAGATTGGGGCTGCGCCATCACTGAAAAAAAAGATACGGCAGCCATACATATAAATATAAATCGTTTAATGTTCATCTTCACATGATTAATAATCGGCAAAGATACAATTTTAATATAAATATAAAGATAAATATTTCATCATTCGTTATCAAAAAATTATGTACCTTTGCCGCTCAATAAAAATACTAAAATTAAAACAATGAATAAAAAATTATTAATCCTCGTATGCTTATTCTGTATAGGTCTATGCATTACGGCTAAATCACAAGACACAATGAACAATGTGCAAAAAATGAGTTATGCGTTAGGCGCTAACAACGGTGAACAATTTAAGAATCTCGGCATTGAAATAGATACTGAGATGTTTTTCAAGGGACTAAAAGACGGCATGGGCGGTACAAGAGAAATGACCGATGAACAAATGCAAGCCGCTTTTATGCTGTTAGACCAAACCATCAAAGATAATCAACAAAAAATATTGTTGGAAGAAAAAAAGAAAGGACAAGAATATCTTGCTCAAAACAAGCTGAACGCTGGCGTTTCAGAAACGCCGTCGGGTTTACAATATAAGGTAATTGTTATGGGAACCGGTGCCAAACCGACTGCCACAGATAAAGTGAAAGTACATTATCATGGCACCTTATTGGACGGCACTGTTTTTGACTCCTCCGTACAACGCGGCGAACCCATCACCTTCCCATTGAACGGAGTAATCCGCGGTTGGACAGAAGGACTACAACTGATGCCGATCGGCTCTAAATTCATCTTCTACATTCCTTCCGATTTAGCTTACGGCGACAGAGGTACACAAGGCATTAAACCGGGCGCAACCCTTATTTTTGAAGTTGAATTATTGGAAATCAATCCGGTTGAAGAATAAAAATTGAGAAACCGCTGCTCTATTGTTCTGTTATTGTTTCTTCTCGTTTCTTGTTCTCACAAGGAGCAAAATGTGGAGAATTGTTTCTACCAAGGCAGCGATTCTTATCAGCGAAAAGTTACTCTTGCGAAAGAGCCTCAACGCATTGTTTCATTTTCGCCCGCCATCACCGAAATTATTTTTCTGCTCAACGCTAACCAAAAATTAGTGGGAATTTCCGACTTTTGCAACTATCCGCCCGAAACCGCGAAAATTACAAAAGTCGGAAAACTTCTCAATATCAATGTCGAAAACCTTCTCTCCTTGCACCCTGACCTGATTCTTATCGGATCGGTCATCAGTAAAGAAGACGTGGCAAAAATTGAACAGGCAAATATTCCCGTTTTTTCGGTGAAACAAGAAAGTAAAATTGAGAACCTCTGCCAAACCATTGAAACAGTAGGGATATTGGTAAACCGACAAAATGAAGCTGATTCATTAATTGATATTTATCGGCAAAAAATAGCAACTTTCAAGGCACAAAAACAAAATTCCGGCAAAAAAGTATATTATGTGGTCGGATTCGGTCAAACCGGGGACTTTACGGCACCGGGAAATTCATATATTCACGACATTATTTCCCTTGCAGGCGGCGATAATATCGGCAAAACATTGAGCACTTGGAACATCAGTCGTGAACAATTACTCCAAGAAAATCCCGATTATATTTTTATTCGCGAAAAAGATAAAGCTGCTTTTTGCAAAACGTATCCTTACACTGAATTAGATGCCGTAAAAAATAAGCGGGTTTATGCTATCAATTCCGGCTGGATAGATATTTTATCGCCCCGAAATTTTGATGCCATTGAATATATTCATCGTGTAATAAATTCTTAATCAATATGATGCGCAAGGTGTTGATCATTACTTGCATTTTATTGTTCAGTGTGAAGACCTATTCGCAGAATGAGAACGGGCATAATTTATACCTTGAACCGGCACTTCGTGTAGGGCGAATTATCCCGAATGCTTCTAATTCAAGTTTTTTATGGAACGTGACTCTCTACAGCCTTGAACTACGTTTAGGGAAACAGACGACGGGAGAATTGCCTTGGCACCGGCTATTTAACTATCCTGAGTTTGGAATTGCGGCGCGTTACGGGCATTTTGACGATGACATGTTTGGAGATAAATTCGCAGTATTCGCATTCATGAATGGGACAATATATCGCAATAACCGGTTTACCCTACATTATCAGTTTGGCGCGGGAATAGTCTATTGGTCAAAGTATTACGATATGATAAAATACCCAATCAATCGCTATATTGGTTCGCACCTGAACGCGCACATTGACTTGGCTTTAGGGATAGATTATCGTATTTCACCGCAGACAGCACTTACTTTACGCGCCAATTTTTCACACTCTTCCAATGCCGCACTCTGTCTTCCCAACATGGGCATTAATCCTATTTCGGCGGCTTTGGGAGTGAAGTGCTATTTTCATAAACAGAAAGAGTTGCCCTTTTCATTTGATGTCGAAGATACGGCATTTGTCAAGAAAAATAGCTTTTATGTTGCGATTTCGGCGGGGGCGCGACAATCCAAAAAAGATGCACCTGAAAATAGTTACAAAGTAGAGCCCTATTATCTCGGGACGGTTTTGCAGTTGGGCTATTTTCACCAATTCAGTCCAAAATTTCGCTACGGTGGCGGCTTCGATTTGATTTACAGTGGCGAATTAAAAACGCACCTGCCTGCCGAACAGCAAAAAACGGGCAAGTATTTCAGTGAAGCAGCTTTTCTGGCTTTTGAAGTCATTTATAACAGATTTGTTTTTCATACGAGCTTTGCCGTTTACCTCAACCGGAGTTTCAATTTTTACACTCCTTACTACCAAAGAGTCGGTTTTCGTTTTTTGCTAGGAAAGAACAAAAACCATTTTGTAGGAGCAACCGTAAAAGCCCACGCCGGTTCAGTGGACTACTTGGAATGGACTTACGGTTGCTGTTTTGTTAATTATTATAAATAGATGTCGCGTTCGCCTTCGTCAATTTTGGCGATGTTGTCTTTGATAGTTTCCTTCAGGGTTGGTTTTTCAACCTCTTCGATTAAGTTGGAAATCAGTTTCATTCCTTTTTCGCGCGTTTCCGGAGAGGCAAAATCGTTCAAGTATTCGCGGAAGGTAAAAAGCGCATTCGGCATACAAAAATCTTTAATCAAACCGGGTTTTGCCAAATCCATAAAATCGTGACCTACTCTTCCTTTCCGGTAGCAACCGGTACAGAACGAAGGGATATAACCGCTCTCAATCATACTTGCAACTACTTCATCTAGAGTACGATGGTCACCTAATTGGAATTGACTGCCGGTATGTTCTTCCTCGGCGGCATAAGCGCCCGGGTTGGTACGGGAACCGGCGGAAATCTGACTCACGCCATAATTAAACAATTCTGTGCGCATATCGTCATTTTCACGGGTACTCAAGATAATGCCGGTATATGGCAGCGCAATTCTGATAATGGCAATAATCTTTTTAAAATCGTCATCGCTTACTTTATGGGGAATATGTTCCGGAAGGGGAGCTCCTTCTGCCGGCTCAATGCGCGGGAAACTTATGGTATGAGGTCCGCAACCAAAAGCTTCTTCCAAATGGTGAGCGTGTTCCATTAGTGCCAAAATCTCAAAACGATAATCTGCCAATCCGAACAAAACACCCAAGCCAACATCATCAATTCCGCCTTCCATAGCTCTGTCCATCACCAACAAACGGTTTTCATAATCGGCTTTCGGAGTACCCGCCGGATGGTATGTTTTGTATAAATCCGGTTCGTAAGTCTCTTGAAAACATACGTATGTCCCAATTTTCTCTTCCTTCAAACGACGAAAATCCTCGATAGACATCGGAGCTAACTCAACATTGATACGGCGAACATATTGTCCGTTTTGTCTTACCGCATAAGTGGTACGAATGGCTTCGCACATGTAGTCAATCCCGTTGGCCGGTGTCTCACCACAAATGAGCAAAATACGTTTGTGTCCTTCCGCCAACAACGTTTTTACTTCCGTGGAAATTTCTTCCATATCAAGTATTTTCCTTTTAATCTGTTTGTTATCTTTTCTAAAACTGCAATAAACACAATTATTAACACAACGATTCCCGGTATAAAGAGGTGCAAAAAGTACCAATCTTTTGCCATAAATTTCTTGTTTAACTTTTTTGGCAGTTTCCATTATTTGGTAAATCTGTTGGTGGTCTGTAACCCTTAGCAGCATGGCAACATCTTCCAAACCAAGTCCTTTTAATTCGGAAGCGCGGTTTAAAACGTCATCTAACTCCTTTTGTGTCGGCTCATTGCCTTCAATTAAACGATAAAGTTTATCTTTATCAATAAAATTTTTAAATTTTTTACTTGTATCCATTATTCTAAATTTTGATTATTATGATTTGAAAATTTGCTTTTTGCTAATATCGACTTCACTTCCACGTCGGGGAGTCTTCCCAATCTACCGGTCATCGCACTTAATTCATCCGTTGTGGCTTCCATAATTAAAGAGATAAAATGTAAACCACGCTCGTGCAAAGGCAACCCTTGCCTCGCCAATATTAAATTGCCGAATTCTGAAAGTATTTGATTGACTTTGGGAACTATTTCGCGATTTGAAATAAGTACACTGACTGTTCCGATTCTCTTTTCCATTAGTTGTCTCCTTTGGATTAGATTGATTAATAATAAGTTGCGTCCAACTTTGAATAAGATATAATCCGATTCTCGGTTTTGAAAGACGCAGCAAAGATACACTTATTTTGGATAGACTTCATTCATTAAAAAAAATAATTGCTGTCCGGTAAATATTGTAATGCGGTAGTGTCCAATCCCGTAAGATTCGTCTGTTTGTAATGTATTTTTCGTAAATATGGAATGGCGCGTGGCTACGGCAGGCTCCAAAAAGATAGAGATGCACGGACGTACATTTATTGAAATTAGAAAAAGAAAAGACTGTTTTGTAATCTACTCAATACTAATAAATTAAATAAAAAAAATTACCGGACCGAAACAATATTTCCGTTCGAACTAAATATCCTCTTCGTGGTCAATCACTTCGTCCGCCAAGTGGCATTTGATTTCTTGGTCGAGTTGGGCATTGATCCTTCGCATAATTTCCGCTTCCGACAATTCCGGGTTGCGACGTTGGATGCGTTTGATGCGCACCGGCAGCGAGGCGTGAACAACGATTATCTTATCGAAATAGGATTCCAAATGGGCTTCAAAAATGATGGCGGATTCCATCATCACGATATCGGCATTTTGTTGGGCAGCCCATTGATTAAACGCTTCCATTACCAAAGGATGAATCAAGGCTTCCAATTGCGCTTTTTTCTCTGCATTGGCAAAAATAATGGCACCCAATCTGCCGAAATTCAACCGATCGCCATCAAAAACCTCATCGCCGAACAATTTACGGACATCCGCTAACACATCCGCGCGGGCGTATAATTTTTTTGCCTCGTCATCTGCATAAAAAACGGGTATACCATCTTCGATAAACATTCTGGAAATGAATGTTTTACCCGTTCCAATGCCTCCTGTTAATGCTAATTTTTTCATCTTATTAAGATGCAAAAATACAAAAAAAAGAATACCATCAACATTATTTTAGGATTTTATTGTGAGAGCAGGATGTTTTTTGGTAAAAAAACCACCCCTCCCAATCGTCCACCTCTCCAATAGTGAGAAATTGCGGTTGCCGATCATTAATCGTCAATGTGCGGAGAATTTTATCATTTTTTAATAGAAAAATATTTATCGTAAGTATGAAAAAGAATATTAAAAAAGATTAAAATGTATAATAGTTTTAATTAGAAAAAAAGATGTACTTTTGCCACTAAAATTTTAATAGTACTTCATGACCGACAAATTTGAATCCATACGTCCTTTTAATCATAAAGAAGCAATTGTTGTAAGAAAGGAAGTCTTTGCAGATAAGGATTTTAAAAAGTTTTTGGAATACTTGAACATGGGCATTACCATTGATTCATTGGAACAAGAGTGCACGGAATTTGCCACTCAGTATGATTTTCAATACGCTGTAACACGCAAAGTTTTGCAATTTTTTTCCGATCAATCCACGACGCATGTTGAATACAAAGGATTGGAAAACATTTCCACTGATACGCCACATCTGTTTATTGCCAATCATCGCGACATCATCATGGATTCAGCCTACCTGCAGTTATATTTCTTTTATAATCAACTTAACACATCAAGAATAGCCATTGGGGACAACTTGGTTTCAACTCCTCTATTGCTCAATGTTGCTCTATTAAACAAGATGTTTTTGGTAAAACGTAGTGCCTCAATTCGCGAAAAACTGGTAAATTCCAAACTTCTTTCCGAATATATTCATCATAGCTTGGCAACCGACCATGAATCGGTTTGGATAGCACAAAGGAACGGACGGACGAAAGACGGAATTGATAAGACCCAACAAGGTTTAATCAAAATGTTGGCTTATTATAACGATGAAGTTGACGTCGTGGATGCACTTAAAAAGCTCAGAATCACTCCTTTAACAATTTCATACGAATACGAACCGTGCGATAATCTGAAAGCACGCGAATTGGCTTTATCGGAAAAAGAAAAATATGTAAAAAAAGAAGGGGAAGATTTTAATAGCATTTGCACCGGGATTTTTTGTTTCAAAGGACGCGTGAAAATCGTCATCGGTAAACCGATTATTGATGAATTGGATACGATTCCTGCCAATCTGCGCAAAAACGAAAAAATCAATAGGGTGTGTGATATGATTGATCAACAGATATATCAAAATTTTCAATTATTCCCCAATCACTACATCGCATACGATTTTTTGGAAAATAGCGATGAATTTGTTGAACATTATACCCCTGAACAGAAAAAAATATTTTTAGAATATATTGATAAACAGTCGATTGTAGAAGATGTACCGGCTGATAAAATGAAAAATTATTTGTTACAGATATACGCCAACCCCGTAAAAACACATTTTGGTAAATTTCTAATCAAAAAAGAAGAAAAAGATTGGTAAAATGAGTGATTTACAACCTCCGTCGCGACGGAAAATATTAATTATCAGATTTAGTTCAATTGGAGACATTGTCCTGACAACCCCAATTATTCGTGCCATAAAACGGCAGATTGCGAATGCGGAAATCCATTATTTAGTTAAAAAACAAAATGCAATTTTATTGCAGAGTAATCCCTACGTTGACCAAATTCATACGTATGATGAAAATCTCAAATTGCTGATGCAGGAATTGAAAATGGAAAATTTTGACTTTGTCGTAGATTTGCAAAAGAATATGCGCTCGTTGAAAATTGTCCGGAAATTAGGTTGTAGGCACAATACTTTTCCGAAACATAATTTTAAAAAATGGGTGTTGGTCCGTTTTAAAGTAAACTTCCTTCCCGAAAAACATATCGTTGACCGTTATTTTGAAGCAGTCAAGGGTTTAAAAGTTCGCAATGACCACGAAGGACTGGATTTTTTCATACCGGAGAGTGACCAATATGACATTGACGACTTGCCGGCAATATTTGAGAACGGTTACGTTGCTGTTGCCATCGGTGCAAAACACGCCACCAAGCGCATTCCGGCAGAGAAAATTATTGAGATCGGGAATCTTCTTTTTAAGCCCATTGTGCTTTTAGGGGACAAGAATGATGCGATTGTCGGGGAGGAAATTGAATCAAAACTCAATGGAAAAGCCTATAATGCATGTGGGAAGTTTACCATCAACACTACGGCATCCATTGTAGCACAAAGCGATTGCGTGCTCACCGCCGATACGGGGATTATGCACATTGCAGCCGCGCTGCATAAGCCGATAGCGTCACTTTGGGGAAATACGATGCCGGAATTGGGAATGTATCCTTACATCGCCCCCGACGCACCCGCCGCCAGAATCTTTGAAATCAACACCCTGCCCTGCCGCCCCTGCTCAAAACTCGGATTCAAAAAATGCCCTAAGAACCATTTCGCCTGCATGAACGATATCTCTTCTTACGAAGTAGCAGACTATATTAACCAATTTTAATACTCTATTTTGAAAAAAATTCGCCTGATTTTTTTATTTCCATTGGGACTTTTGTATGGAATCATTACCTATTTCCGGCGATTTTTGTACAAAAAAAACTGTTTTTCCTCTTACAAACCGCCCATCAAAACTATTTGTGTTGGAAATATTGCCGTGGGAGGAACCGGCAAAACCCCTCACGTAGAATATCTTATCCGTTTGCTTTCCACGCAATATGCTGTTGCTACATTAAGTCGGGGTTACAAACGATTGACCCACGGTTATATTTCGACTTTCACTACCGAATTGCCCATCAATGCCCTGACCATCGGCGATGAGCCGATGCAATTTCACACCCATTTCCCTGCTCTGCCCGTCGCCGTATGCGAAAAAAGAAAAATAGGCATTGAATCTTTGCTGTCGGAGAATAAGAATCTGGATATCATCTTGTTGGATGATGCTTTTCAACATCTTGCCGTGCAATGCGGTTTCAATATTGTCTTAACGGAATTTGCATCGCCCTACTTTCATGACTTTCCCATGCCGGCAGGAAATCTGCGAGAATTCCGCACAGCAGCAAAGAGTGCCGATATCATCATTGTGACTAAATCACCTTGCAATTTGTCGTTAGCCGAGAGTGAAAAATATCAAGAAAATTTTACCAAACAGAAGAAAAAAAGTATCTTTTTTACCACTTATTTATACGAAAATCCCCAGCCAATTACCGCCCGAGCCCAAGAGGTCCCCCTTCACAAAAACAGCCCAATTCTGCTACTGACCGGCATAGCCAATCCGGCTCCCTTACAACAAGAATTATCAAAGCAATTCTCTAATATAGAATTAATTACATTCAACGACCACCATCTTTTTACCGCTAAAGATATTCATCTTCTGCAACAAAAATATGATGAAACCGGAGATAAAAATACGGTGATCATGACCACTGAAAAAGATGCTTGCCGATTATTGACTAATGAAACAAAAAAAAGAGTATCTTTGTTGCCCATCTTTTCAATACCGATAAAGGTGGAATTTTTATTTGAGAAAGAATTATTGTTTAATCAAATCATTCAAGATTATGTTGGAAAAAATTAAAGAAAGTGCGTTATTTTTAGAACAAAAGATTTCAACCCAACCGACCGTTGGAATGGTATTAGGCTCCGGCATCGGAGGCATCGTTAAAGATATCGAAGTAGAAATTGAAATTCCATATAAAGATATTCCGAATTTCCCTGAATCCACGGTTGTCGGGCATAAAGGTACGCTAATTTTTGGCAGATTAAATGGAGTTTTTGTGATGGTCATGAATGGAAGATTTCATTATTATGAAGGACATTCCATGAAAGATCTTACTTTTCCCATTCAAGTGATGAACAAGATGGGCATTAAAAAGCTGATATTATCCAATGCTGCCGGTGGAATGAATCCCTCATTTGAGATTGGCGACATCATGATCATTCGTGACCATATCAATTTGATGGGTAATAATCCGTTGATGGGCAGAAATTATGATGAATTGGGACCGCGCTTTCCGGATATGAGCGAAGCTTACTCCAAAAAATTCATCAAAAAGGCAAAAGAAATTGGGAAAGCCAATCATATTAAATTACAACAAGGTGTTTACTTGGCAGTAACCGGACCTTGTTTTGAAACACCATCAGAATACAGAATGTTCTACACGATGGGAGCAGATGCCGTGGGAATGAGTACCGTACCGGAAACCATCGTTGCGCGCTACTTGGGAATGGAAGTCTTTGCTTTATCGGTAATTACGGATCTTGGAGTGATCGGTCAAGTTGAAAAAGCCGACCACCTTGAGGTTCTTCATGCTGCCAAAACCGCAGAACCCAACATGATAAAATTGGTTCGCGAATTACTTCCTCAATTATAAACGCGCAATCGACGACCATCATAACTGGTCTTATAATTAAGCAAAGGAAATTGGGCGGGTCCGTTAATAACAGACCCGTCCAATATATTAAAACGAGAACCACAATTCTCGTCAATGAGTGTTAACCCGCTCTCTTCCACACAAATCCACGCATCCATATCTTCCCAATCGTAAGGACAAGCGCGATCATACGCCAAAAAAGTGGTTTGGTCCACACGATAAACAATAATTCCGGCAACTCCGCCCGTCACATAGACGTAGCCGCCCGAATGATTCAAATCCAAATAATTCACATCATCGGGATAAATCGTAAAATTCACTTTTACGCGCGGGATCGTTTCATGTTCATATCCGTTACACTGATTAAAGCCAATGAAGAGGATGAGAACATAAATGATGAATTTGATTTTTTTAATCATAATTATTTAGAATTATTTTTTACTGCTTTGATTGTTAGAGATTTAACACCGGGCAAACTAATTTTGTCATATTTTGAATAAACAATAAAGTTGTATTTGCCGCTTTGCGGGAATTTTTTTTGAGGATATATTATTTTCGTATATTGCATCACTTTTTTGCCGTTTTCACTGCTTAGTTCTTTCACCGACTCTTTATCATCAAATTCCAACAAAACATTGATACTTTGCGAACTTCTACCATCAGCGGTTTGGGTGGTAAGTACCAATGGTAAAGATTGCACGGGGATATCCGAAAAGTACTCAAAAACAACACTAACATCATAGAAACTCTCGATATCGTCAATTTGGGCTTCAAAAGTAAGCGTTTTATCCAGTTCGACATCATTTCCCTTGTCTATTTTTTTAAAAGTCCAAGTATTATTTTCAAATTGTTGAGGAGGATTAATCACTACATTTTCCTCTTGTTTGGGCTTGCAAGATATGAATAATGCACTTATCAACAAAAAGCTAAATAGAAATTGGAAAACAGGAATTCGTTTTTGCGGGAGGATTTTTATTTCATTCATGATATAAAAAAGACTTCTACCATAATAATTTACCATTTTCAGATTTTGCGAAGTCCATTAAACAAAACGCTGAAAATTTGAGTTGGCAAAGATAAACATTTTCTCTTTTATTTGTTGATTTTCTTTCATTCTTAGAGAAAAAAACGATAAAATATGACGGGAACTATGGATTTATTAAAGAAAAACAAAAAAGATACAATCCCCGTTTTGGATATAATATTGATACATCATTCGGTTCATAAAAATCTCTATCTGATGAAAACAAAAATGTTTCATTTTATTTTTTAAAAAAATGATGTTTTATAAAAGAATAATGCTTAATTTTGCACTGTTTTTATGTAAAAACCTAAAATGCGACATTTGGAACACTTTTATAAATCAAAATTTATTATTATGAAAAAAATCACGACAAACTTTCTAAACACGGCGTTGATTATGCTGTGTTTATTCTGTTTTGGTGTGGTACAGGCTCAAAACAGTTTTGGACCGGCACCACGCACAAGCAGAGCAACCGTGCAAAGCAATCCGGCTGTTCGCAGTTTGACCTCTGATGCTTTAATTGCCTTGGAAGGAACCGACATCAGCCATTTCACCTTGGGAGATCCCGCCAATGTTACGAGTTTTGGCACGACAGCTCCCGAATTTACGAATTCCGCTGATTACATTAACGGAATGTATTATACTGCTTCGTCCACGAGTGGCAATTTTATGACTATTGACCCAGGCACAGGTGGTTACAACCTAATCAGCACAGGAAATCCTTATGGTTCGATTGCCTATAATCCGGTAGACGGACAAACATACGGACTTAGTTTGGGAACTACTCCCGTACTTTATACGGTGGATCTTGCTACGGGCGCCTCAACACAAGTAATTGCCTTAAACACTACCAATTTTATTTTGGGTATGACCATTACCAATGATGGACGTTTTCTTTTAATAGATGCAGAAATCAATGGTATCAGCGAATTAGACCCCGCAACCGGAAATATTACGACCTTGTTTTCGGCTGGTTTTACCGTTAACTACGGCCAAGATATTGGTATGGACCGTGAAACAAATACTCCTTATTGGGCTGCTTACAATGCAGATGCCAGCCAAGCACAATTGTATGCCATTGATGTTGCCAATGCCACTCAAACCTTAATTGGCAATTTTTCCACGCAAGTAAGCTGTTTTGCAACATTGACCGTCAATAATCAAAACATTGCCAATGCTCCTACCAACTTTACCATAACCCCCGGAATCAATTTTGCTTTAACCGCGGATTTAAGTTGGACAAATCCTTCTACTACATTAGCAAACGCTCCCCTTACATCTATTGATTCCATTGTTATAAAAAGAAATGGTACCATTGTTCATACAGAACTCAACCCGGGTGTTGGCGCTAATATGCAGTGGACGGATAATACTGTTCCTGCTGCAGGGATATATGGATACTCTGTACATGCCGTTACGACCGAAGGTAACGGAATTGCTACCGGTGGAAGTGCGGAAATCGGCGAACTGTGCAATATAAAAATCGTTGCTGTTGATGCGTACGGTGACGGATGGAACGGCGCAAGCATACGTATTCTAAACAATGGAACTCTTGTGGGAACAGCTTCCTGCAGTGCTTTATTAGATACGATTGTTGTTCGCTGCCCTGTTGCTTCATTAGATTTTGAGTGGGTTGCAGGTCAATATGATGATGAGTGTTCATTTACAATTTTTGATGGTTACGATATTCCCATCTTCGAGGGCGATACTGCACCTGATGCAGGTGTATTCTTTACCTATAATAATACATGTCTTGCACCAGTACCTGCTAACATTTCCGGTACGGTTACCGCATTACTCGACAACTCCCCCATTGCCAACGCAACTGTTACTATCAGTGGAACCCCGTCCTTAATCCTTACCACGGACGCTTCCGGTTCATACAGCGGAGAAGTTTATGAAGGATTTACTTACGACTTTTCCGTTACTGCTACCGGCTATAACAATGCTTCATTGTTAGGCGTTGTAGCTACGGATAACATGGTACAAGATTTTCAAATGACCGCTCCGGTTATGACTGTTACTGCTCCGGCTTCCGTTGAGGTTTGGACTAATTACACGATTGACGGACATTACAATCCTATTGTCATCACTAACGACGGTAATGGCACTTTGACGTGGGGAAATCAAATTGTTTACACTCGCTCGAGAAATTCAGTAGAAAATATTCCGATGAATTATTCCATTCAAACTATGGAAAACAGAATTAATTCTGCTACCTCCGAATTTTCTCCTACAAGTGGTAGAATTGTTGGGGAACCCACCAGAGCTGCTTGGGATATTTTATCCAGCTTTAGAACATCTGCATCTGGTGAACAAGGGATTTGTACCGATGGTAATTACATCTATACCTCTTTTTGGGGTACTGCCGGACAATTTGGCGTTTATGACTTAACCGGAAACTTCATTGAAACATTTACCATTGCCGGCGTTGGCGGAATCAGAGACTTAACATATGATGGCACCTATTTCTATGGTGGCGCAGGTGCAGCTACACTTTATCAAATGGATTTCAATACCCGTACATTAGTATCCTCTATTAACACGTCTGTTCCGGCAATTCGTCATTGCTCTTATGATTCTGACAGAGACGGATTCTGGGTTGGCAATTGGACCGACTTATATTTCATCGACCATGCAGGGAGCATCGTTATAACCGGACCGACGACATTAAGCGATGTATATTCTTCTGCTTACGACCCATATAGTGCTGGTGGTCCTTTCTTATGGTTATTTTCTCAAACTGCAGGTGAAACAGGATTGGCCGTTTATCAACAATTTGACATTAACGCCATGACTGTTACGAATGTAACACACGATGCAAGTGACATTATCGGTATTACAAGCGGTTCAAGTGCAGGCGGCAGCTTTGGCAGCGACCTATTGGTACCCGGCAAGTTTGTCATCATGGCCAATTTACAAGATGAGCCGAACATCGTTGCCGTTTATGATATTGCTGAAACCGGCTGGCTGACACTTTCTCCGGCTTCCGGCACACTGCAACCAGGTGAATCTGATACCGTTACCATGAATATGGACGGCTGGTGGGCTGTACAAGGCGACTTCAATGCTACCTGTACCTTCACTTCCAATAATCCGAACGTAGGCACTTATGATGTTCCCGTTATCTTCCATATTACCGCTCCCGAATGCGACGCTCCTACTAACTTGGTGGTTACCCCTACAGATTATGACTACATGCACCTGACTTGGGACGCACCCGCCGATATTACAGACTTAGTAGAATACAGAATCTATTATAACGGAAACCAAAATCATTTTGCCACTTCCAATACCACTTCTTACGACGACGACGTGAACGCAGGCAATTACTGCTATACCGTAAGAGCTTTCTACGTTGGCGACTGCTTGTCTTTACCAACAGATACCGTTTGCGAAGACCTTCTTCCTTGCGACCCAGACAGTGCTTGTACAATCCGTTTCCAATTAACAGACTCTTACAGTGACGGTTGGAATGGTGCCAAAATCGAAATGTATCTTGATGGCATTTTAATCAATACCATCACTTCTTCGACTACCGGCGAAAATATCTCTCTTAGCGTATGCAACGGACAAGTTACGTTCGTATGGGTTGCGGGGCAATATGATGAAGAATGCAGTTTCGTTATTTATAACGCTGCCAATGAAGTTATCTACACCGGAACAACTGCCCCCTCAGCAGGACAATTTGCCGCTTATACCCAAGATTGCGGTCACGTTGGCATCAACGAAAATACCGTTAATAATCAAGTAAATATCTTCCCGAACCCCGTTTCTGATGTACTAAACGTTTCCGCTCCGGGATTCCAAAGTTTTGAAGTGATCAACTTCCTTGGTCAAGTCGTTTATAACCATAACCTTACTTCAGAACAAACCACTATCAGCGTTTCTAATTTGTCTGACGGAATCTATTTCATCAGATTCAAATCCGACAGCAGAGTTGAAACATTGAAATTCATCAAGAGATAATCTCTGATGGATGTTATGAAAAAGCGGGAGTAATAGTCCCGCTTTTTTTTTGCTAATACCAATAATTTTATATACCTTTGCACATCTATTTTTTATAAGAGGATTTTTTATAATTTATTGAAAATCAAGAAGTAATAAATCTCATTTTTGTATATTGCCGCATAAATAAACTTTTTTGTCATGTCAGTAAAAATTGGAATCAATGGTTTGGGTAGAATTGGGAAGTTGGTATTTCGTCTTCTATCCGATAATGAAGATATGGAAGTTACCCACATCAATGATAAAATGGATACGCAATTGATGGCTCATTTATTAAAATATGACAGTATTCATGGTCGTTTTCAGGCAAGTATTGAATATGACGAGAACCACATCATTGTAAACGGCAAGTCCATTTTGGTTACCAACTATCGGCACCCCGAACAAATTCCGTGGGTTGAAACAGGGGTTGGTTATGTGTTGGATTCTTCCGGGCATTTCAAAACCCGCGAGACGTTGAAAGGACATTTGCACGATACTGTTCAGAAAGTGATACTGAGTTCTCCTCCGGACGATCATTCCATAGAACGAACCATCGTCATGGGCGTGAATCATCACGAAATCAAAGAAACCGACACAATTATCTCAAATGCTTCATGTACAACTAATTGCATTGCCATCATGCTGAAGGTGGTGAACGATGAATTTGGGTTCAAAAGAGGTTTTATGAATACAGTTCACCCCACTACCAACAACCAGAATTTGCAAGACGGCTTTCATTCCGACTACCGGCGGGCAAGGTCTGCCATGGGCAATATTATTCCAACCTCTTCTAGTGCAGTTCGCGCCGTACATTTGGTTATTCCGGAAATGAAAAACATCTTTGACGGTTTTGCCACCCGCGTGCCCATCGCCGACTGCTCTTTCGTTGAACTGACCGCCGAACTGCATCACCACGTTACCGCTCAAGATATTAGAGATGCCTTCAAACACCAAGCTAACGGTCCTTTGAGCAAGTACTTGGAATATTGCAACGACCCGATTGTCAGCAGCGATATCACCAACAATCCACATTCCGCCATCTTTGATGCCCTCGCAACAAAAGTGATTGACGGGAATTTTATCCAAATCTTAGGTTGGTACGATAACGAATACGGCTATTCATCGCGAATTATTGATTTACTAAAATACGTTCAGCACCTATGATAGAAATGATTAAATCTAAAGCGTTGGAAGTCAATCTTTCACGCACAAAAAACGTTCCTTATACCATTCCCGACGAACACAAATGGTTTATGGAGCTGTCGGAAAAATATTGGGGGGTTAATAAACGTGTTACGGATTTTTTTAATGAATATCATCACCCTTTTTCTAATCGAAAAGAGGTGGTTAATACTTTAGTTCACGTTACGATAGGCGACTTTTGGCTTTACAAAGAAAAAACGCCGGAAGAACAAAAAAGAATTATTGACATCATGCTGGGTATTTATCGCCAACTTTTAGGAGAAAAATTACCCGATATATTGACAAAGCAGTTGGTCTATGTTTTTCTGGATTTTTTGGCAGCTAATGATGATGTTTTAGTACAAAACGGCAACGGTGTTTCCGAAATCATTAAGATTTTAGACGATAACTTTGAGAAAAATTCTTTTAGTTACCTTTCTAATATTGGTCATTTCAAAAAGAAACTAACCTCTGCGGCCGAAGCCGAAGCCACTGCCCACGATACTTTCGTCTTTATGAAAAAATTGATTGGCGAGAATATTCGTTTTTGGAAAGAATCCACTCAAATCGAAAAATGGTATGAGGCTAATTGTGCCAAAATGTCACATAATTATTTGGCTGAAATCGAGCCGTTGGGTATTTCCATGTTTAATGAGTATGAAACTGCTATTCATGAAGCGGCTTCGTGGAATGACTTGTGCGCCAACGCATTTACTTTTTCCGACATCATAGATGCCTTCAAAAGTAAAATCGAAGTTTTTGAAAAAGCAAGCGAACAATTCTGCTATATCTTTTACCTTCTGCATTTATCCGGCACAGTCTATCACAGAGAACATCTGCTGATAGAGCTAAATAAAGTGATTAAACGTATTAGTAATGAATTAGATGAAGACCAATGTATTGCTTCTATGGACGAACTGTTTGCACAGTTTGTGGATTTTAAGGAAAACCATATCAATCTGATTTTAGATTCCATTCTTACACTTGGAAAAGAAATTATTAATACCAAAAATCAACATCTGATTCACTACCTCGAAAACAAAATCATTCAATTTGGCTTTATCACTCCCGGCGTCACCTATATGACCAATGAATGGGAATTGAAGGTGAATCCCTGCCACATCAAAAACGTTCGCGTTTGGCTGGAACTCATTGAGTATGTGCCGGAAACCATGCAACGTTTGCTGTCCGCACTGATTATCAATTTAAGAATCGGAGGGATTTTCGTTTTCGATACCGACTTTTTTCAAAAAGACATTACCCGTTTGCTTAATTCCAAAATTTCACCTATTTATAAGCAAACCAAACAGTTGGCAAGAATTTTTCCGGTTTATTTTAATGAAATCGGGGCAGAGGGGCAACTGCGCGATGTATCTACCAAAATTGACGAACTTTCTCATAGAAACGATAAATTAATCCATTTCCTCCGTAAACAAATTCATACGGAAGGGAATAATTCCCACATTCAAATTGCCTTAGACGTAATTAATTTTTGGTATGACTTGAAACAAGAGAGACTTTTCAACGTATTACCGCAAAATGTATATGAACTCATTGAAAATCAGGGAATTTGGGTTACTGGCGTGCACGATTATCTGCACAAAATATGCGAAACCACAGGCAAACCGTTGGAGATTATTATTGAGAAAAGTACAGAAGAATTAGCCACTATCTGTGCCAAAATTGAGCACGATAACCCGACCGACATGAAACGTGTCTGTCTCATTATCGAGCTTTATCAATTACTGAAAGAAAAATATATCTTCGCTTCCACCGACATTATCAATATTTTAAAACGATACTATTTTGTTGAGCAGACCGATATCGATAAATTGGAAAAATGTCTGACTGACGGCAACAATGTGGAAACACTGAAACATATCTTCTCGATAATGAAGAAGTTAAACAACATTATTTTCGACCCGAAACAAAGTACGGGTTGGGAAAATGTAGTTTATAAACGTCATATTGCTTTCGGAATCCCATCCATGTACGGGTATTATAAAGAGGAAAAATTCGATGCGCTGGGTTTGACTTTCCGCTTGGAACGCATTGCCTCCGTGCTTATCAAAAACATTATCAATGAGATTAATACGAATTTCTTTACCCTGAAAACGTTCAAAGAAATTTGCGGAGTAATACAGCTGCTGCGCGAAGGAATGATGCTGGACGGAATTTATGACCAAAGTTTCGATTCTAACTTGAAAATGTTGCAATACAGCTTAAATTCGGGGTGCTTTACCATTGGTCAGTATATCAATATTTTCCAATTTATGGGCGGCAGTATGAACGAAATTATCAACAATTATTTCATTCGTCCGTATGAACCGCTGCTCAAAATGATTATTCCTCAACAATTTGTAAAACCTATCAGTGACAAACATACGTTGAAAAAAGTTATTGCCCAGAAATCCGAAGTCTTTTATCGGGAATTGCTTTCTTCTTCATTTATTATCCAACAATTGGACAATTTTATGAGCGAAATATTGAATAATTTGAGGAAACAAATCAATATTTTGACCCCTGAGGAATCACAAAATTTGATGACATACGACCAAAAATTGGCAATCAGTCCGCTTTATCAGGAAACTCCTTATATGGATAACCAAGTTTTCCTCGGTTCCAAAGCTTATTATCTAAAAAAACTGTATCTGAATCATTATTCCGTTCCACCCGGTTTTGTCGTTACCACCGAGGTCTTTCGTCGAATCAATTCTATAGTTAAAGTTGAACCGATTAATGCCGAATTAGACAAGATGATACGCACGTATTTATCTAAAATAGAAAAGATTACGGGATTAAAATATGGCGACCCGAAAAAGCCGTTGTTGCTGAGTGTGCGTTCCGGCTCTGCTATTTCTATGCCGGGTGCCATGAACACATTCCTGAATGTGGGCTTGAACGATGAAATTACAGAAATGCTGAGCAAACAAGATAATTATGCGTGGACTTCGTGGGATTGCTATCGTCGTTTGTTGCAAACATGGGGAATGTCGCACGGTTTGGATAGGAACGATTTTGACCAAATTATCATCAACTATAAAAAGAAATATAATGTATTGCAAAAAATCGATTTCACGCCGGAATATATGAAGGAGATTGCTTTTGCATACAAGCAACTTTTGATAGATAACCACATCGAATTTGAGACTGACCCGTTTGAACAGTTAAAAAAGGCTGTTTTATCGGTATTTGATTCTTGGAACTCGCCACGTGCCATCGTCTATCGAAATCACATGCATATTGCCAACGAGTGGGGAACGGCAGCCATTATTCAAAAAATGGTATTGGGAAATATTCATCGCGAATCCGGTTCGGGCGTTGTTTTTACCCGCGATATCAAAAAAAATCGCTCCGCGATCAGCTTGACCGGTGACTTCTCGTTCTTAAGTCAGGGCGAAGATATTGTGGGCGGATTAGTCAACACCTTGCCAATCAGTGAATCACAGCGTGTCAAAGAGTACCAAAACTCTCCGTTCTCCTTGGAAACGGCTTTCCCGGCAATTTTCAACAAACTCTACCAAACAGCAAAACGGATGATTGAAACTGATGGATTCAGCCATCAGGAGATTGAGTTCACTTTTGAAACCTCCGCAGCTGAAGATTTGTACATTTTGCAAACCCGCAATATGGCGGTGGTACATCAGGATAATGTGGAAACCTTTGCCACCCCGCACGAACAAATGGACAAAGTCGGCAGCGGAATCGGTATCGGAAATCGTGTGCTAAATGGCATTATTGTTTTTGATATGGATGATATTCAGCAAGTTAGAAACGGCAAGGAACCTGAACAGAACATCGTTTTGGTACGTCCGGACACTGTCCCCGATGATATAGAATTGATTATTGAGTGCGATGGTTTGATGACTGCACGGGGCGGTGCCACCTCCCATGCCGCCGTTACTGCCGCCACTTTGGGCAAAACCTGTGTCGTCAATTGCGATGCGCTGAATGTGTATGAAAAAGAAAAACGGTGTACCATCAACGGAACCCCCTTCAAAGTCTTTGACCCCGTGGCTATTGACGGACGGAATGGACTGATTTACAAGGGTAATTACCTTGTAATCATAGATGAATTTAATTAAAAATCAATACATTATGAGTATTCAAATTCATGAAAAAAACCTTTTGGGCATTAATGGTGCCGGTCGCATCGGCAAACTGACGATGTGGTATCATCTGACATCCAGACAATTTGACGGCATCGTCATTAATATCGGTCGCGAAGTCGGAAAAAGTCTGGAAGATTTCATCCAATCTGTGACGGTTGATTCAACTTATGGTACGCTAAGCCACTTTTTATACGGAAGGATGGGCAAAACCTGCGAAGTCAAAATTGTGGATTCTGAAAAAAACATAATTGAAATTGACGGTTTCCCAATTAAGGTGCTTACAAAACAACGTAACCCACAGAATATCAATTGGAAACAAGAAGGCGTGCGAGTCGTGGTGGATTGTACCGGGAAGTTTTTGGATCCTTCCTTCCCCGATAACGACGGGAAAGGCAGTATTTTGGGACACCTCACCGCGGGCGCAGAATACGTCATTGCCAGCGCACCGCTCAAAATCAAACAACCCGACTTCAACGCAGAAACAACTCCTACATTAATATATGGTATCAATCATACCTGCTTCGACCCACTCCACCACCATGTAATGTCGGCAGCAAGTTGCACCACCACCGGTTTGGCGCACATGATTAAGCCTTTGTTAGAAGATAAAGAGACTAATAACGTTTTAACCGCTTCATTATCAACAGTTCACGCAGCCACCAATACGCAAAGTGTATTGGATTCGGTGCCAACTGCCGGTACCGGCGATTTGCGAAAAAATCGTTCCGTGCTCAATAATATAATATTGTCATCCACCGGAGCCGCCAAAACATTGGAAAAAGTAATACCTGAAATTGCCCATTTCGGATTCATGGCAGATTCCATTCGTATTCCCACGACGTCCGTTTCACTGATTGCTTTGAATATTACTTTTAATTCACGAATGAAAGAAAATGAAGTACCTTATATATCCGGTGATTATATCCGTGACATTTATCGCAGAGCAGCCGAAGGCGAACAAAAGGGATTGCTCCATTTTTCCATGGAGCAAAATGTTTCCATGGATTTATTAGGATTACAGTCAGCCATCGTGATTGAAGGGAAAGAGATTCATACCCGCACCGGATTTTTGAAGATTCCGGCAGAGATACTACAATGCATCCATATCAATGACATTCAGGATGTTCATATTCCGGTCACACACGCCAAAATTATGGGCTGGTATGACAACGAATTTGGAAGTTATGTTTCATGTTTGGGCAAATTGACGGAATATATTGCCTCGCGGATAGACTAAAATGGAATTTTGCGGACGGAGCAGGTAGAAAATATGATTTACAAATCATATTAATATCAACATATTACAAGAAAAACAAACAAATATTAAAAAAAAAGTTGAGGGGACATATTAATAGATTTTTTTTTGTAATTTAGCCGCCGCAAAAAAAGCGAAAGGAGAGATGGCCGAGTGGTCGAAGGCGCACGCCTGGAAAGTGTGTAAACGCCGAAAGCGTTTCAAGGGTTCGAATCCCTTTCTCTCCGCTGTAAAATGTTGAGAACAAAACAAATATAATAAAAAAAGAAACTAATTATTCATTAAATCATTTTAAATTATTATGAAAAAACTTATTGCATTATTTACCATTTTTGGTATTTTGGCAGTTGGAGCATCCAACATGGCTTTTGCTCAAAATACGAAAAAAAATGACAAAAAGACAGTGGAACAGACTGAGAAAGCTGAAGCAACTACTGCAACCGATACTGCCGTTCAAGCGGCTGCCCCCGAAACTACTTCCTCGATTGCGGTTGTAACAGATGAAGATAAAAATGCTTCTGTTGAGAAGAGTTTACACTATGTATTAAAAGATAAATTTGCAGAAGGTGGTCCTATTTGGATGGCACCTGTACTAATCTGCTTGATTTTAGGTTTGGC
>JALNYF010000066.1 GCA_023229985.1 Bacteroidales bacterium
TATTTTTAAAGTGCAAACGTACAAAATAAAATATGATTGTGATAAAAAATGGTTCATTATATTTCAAATCAAAAGTTCAATACTTTCAATAACAAATATAAATTACAGTAAATAAATTAATTACAATTACAAATATATTAATAATCTGTTTTTGATTCGCTCAATTTCCATGCGTCAAAGACGGGAATGGCATTATTTTTATCGTGTTGCGAGGCGGGAATTTTTCGCAAATTGGGAGATAATTCGATTTCTTTGTATATGAAAGAGTCGTCAAACCCGGCATCAGCGGCATCGTTTTTATCGGCGGCATAATAGATTCTGTCGGGGCGGGCCCAATAGATGGCACCCAAGCACATGGGGCAGGGTTCGCAGCTGGTATAGATTTCGCAGCCGGTAAGTTGAAAGGTGTGGAGGTTTTGGCAGGCATCTCTGATAGCGACTACTTCTGCATGAGCAGTAGGATCGTTGTGGGTAGTAACGAGATTGCTTCCGCGTCCTACTATTTTATCGTCTTTGACAATTACAGCGCCAAAGGGTCCGCCCGTTCCATTTTCCAAACATTTATGAGAAAGGGCAATCGCTTCTAACATAAATTCTTTTTTGTACATGTTTTTTGGTTTTAGGTTGCAAAATTACATCTTTTTATCAATATGACATTCTTTGGTCAAGGTGATAATGAAAATTGTATAAATTTCGGTATTTTTCAAAAAAAAGTCGAGACGAACGATATTACAAGTTCAGTCTCGACTATACATTTGGCATGCTTATGACAGCATTATTCAGCCACAACTTCCAAGTTTACAATAACTTTGAAATCTTTGTGAATATTGATTTGAGCGGTATAATTGCCCAATTCTTTAATATGCTCATCTTTCAGCATAATTTTTTTGCGGTCAATTTCGATGTCGTGTTGTTCTTTCAGCGCAGCTGCCACAGCAATTGTATTGACGGAGCCGAAGATGGTGCCTTTATCCGATGCTTTGGTAGCGATGCGAAGGGTAAGTCCTTCGATTTTTCCTGCCAAGAACTCGGCTTCTTTTCTCAATTTTTCTACTTTAAAAGCGCGTTGTTTTAAAGTTTCGGCCAACATTTTCTTGTTGGGTTCCGATGCTAAAATGGCTAATCCTTGAGGAATAAGGTAGTTTCTTGCGTAGCCGTTTTTAACTTTAACGAGGTCATCAGCGTAACCTAAATTTTGAACGTCTTGTTTTAATATTACTTCCATTGTATATCCTCCTATTGATTAGATTTTAAATTATCGGTAACGAAAGGAAGTAAAGCGAGGTGTCTGGCTCTTTTTACTGCTTGCGCCACTTTCTTTTGGAATTTTAAAGATGTTCCGGTCAATCGTCTCGGTAAAATTCTACCTTGTTCATTGACAAATCTTTTCAAAAATTCGCCGTCTTTGTAGTCGATATATTTAATACCGCTTTTTTTGAAACGACAATATTTCTTTTTTCTAATATCAACCGCTATCGGGGTTAAATATTTAATATCAGTTTGTTGTGCCATAATTTTACCTCCTATTGTTCTTTGGTTGCTTCTTTTTCTTTTCTTAAGTTACGTCTTTTTTCGCTATAAGCGATGGCGTGTTTGTCTAAAGCGACTGTCAAATAACGCATGATTTTTTCGTCACGGCGATATTGCAATTCATACTCTTTTACAACACTGCCTTCGGCTTTAAATTCAAAAAGATGATAAAAACCGGAAGTTTTTTTGGCAATGGGGTACTCTAATTTGCGCAAACCCCAATTCTCTTGGTGAACAATCTCTGCTCCTTTTTCGAGAAGAAAATTCTCGAATTTTTTTACCGTTTCCTTCATCTGTTCATCAGACAAAACGGGAGTCATAATGAAAACGGTTTCGTAATGATTCAACATAATTGTACTTTGTTTTTGTTTATAAATTTGATTATAATTTTGGGCTGCAAAAATACACTTTTTTTTAATACAATTTTCTTTATCTTCATATTTTTTTATAATTTGCTTTTTTTCCATAACCTGCCAAAATATCCCAATGGTCTACCCTTCTTTCGATACAATAAATTTGCACTTTCCCTCGTTTAGTTGATATTATTCTATTAAAATGGACACCCATTTAAACGATATTATTCAATCTTTCATCAAAAAGAATCATAAAGAACAACTTTATAATGAGCATAGAGCAATTGTCCTTTTTGACACATTAATCCCTCCCATTTTTAAAGCCAACGTGACCAACGTTCATGTCAAAAACGAAATTCTTTTCGTGAAAACAAATAATGCTTCGCTTAAATTCGACTTACTGACCCATCGCTCCGACATAATTAAACATATTAATAATGAAATCGGGTTAGAAGTAATTAAAGATATCATTTTACAATAAACTGCCCTTTCTAACTTATTTCTTCCAAATTTTTCAAAAAAATTAAAAAAAAGGCCTGAACTTTTAAAGGCTACTATTTATTCTATTAATAATCAATGATTTAAAAATAAATTTTTTGTGTGATATTTTTGTGTTTTAATGTACTAATACACTGTGTTATCAAAATAGTAAACCTAAAAAAATTACAAAAGAAATTATGAAAAAAAGCATTTCAATTATCACGATTCTGTTTGCAATTCTGTTTGCATACGGACAAAAAGGAGTCATTACCGGTCGATTAATTGATACAGAAAAAGAAGAACCTATCGTTTATGCAGGCGTGACCCTGATGAATACGAAAGATACCTCTTTGGTTAAAGGCGCGATGACAATGAAGGACGGAACTTTTAGAATTGACGAAGTCAGCAACGGAAATTATATATTGAAAGTAGTTTATTTGGGTTACACGGACTGGTATAGTCCGGTGATTACGATAGCGGGCGAGAAGAATAATGCACAAATGGGAGATATTCATTTATCGAAGAATCCACAGATGCTGCAAGCTACGGAAATTATATATGTTCGCCCGATGTTTGAGCAGAAATCGGGAAAAACCATCATGAACGTCGAGTCGCAACCGACTGCTGCCGGCGACAACGTCATTGAACTATTGCGAAAAATGCCGGGTGTGACTGTCGATCAAAACGACAAGATTTCCGTTCAGGGCAAATCGGGCGTGTTGATTTTAATTGATGATAAAGACCCCCACTTAGCCGGCGACGACTTGACCAATTATCTCAAAAGTCTGCCTTCCAATACGATTGATCAAATTGAGGTAATTAAAAATCCGTCAGCACGTTACGATGCTGCCGGCACGTCCGGAATTATCAATATTATTACCAAAAAAGACAATAACAAAGGTGTGAACGGCAGTGTTTGGGCAGGTGGCAGCTACTCCGGTTCTTGGAACACCAACGATGGGTTTAACCTGAGTGCCAAACTGAACAAATGGGTACTGAACGGCGGCTATTATTACGGCTACTATGGCGGGAATAACGGCTCCACCGAAAATAATATCACCAATATTGAGGGCAACGAAATCCGAATTACGTCCAATGAAAATAAAGATGAAATATGGTCAGGTCACGGTCGTTATCAAATGCACGGCTTCAATTTCGGTGCCGATTACTACATAGATAAACAAAACAGCCTCGGCATTTCCTACCGCGGAAGCCTCTCCAACAGCAAATGGTTCAATATTGATTACAACCGTTATTACTTTAATAATACTTTGCAATCGGCATACATGAACGAGGCAACCTCCGACAATAGCAACGGGAACCACACCCTGAATTTTAATTACAAACACGCTTTCGATTCGACGGGGAAAGTGCTCTACCTCGACCTGACCTATTCCCTCAACGATGTTCATTCCGAAAGCAACCGCAATATCAAGTATTCCAGTGATAACTTCTTGAATTTCAATAATAAACATGTTTATTATGACAACGGTAATCCCAATCAAATGCAGGTAGTTACCGCAAAATTGGATTATGAACACCCGATCAACGAAAAGATAAACTTTGAATGTGGATTGAAAACAAGCTTAGTCAAAAACAACAACAATACTTCTAATTTCTTAGATGACAGTCTGTTGGTAAGCAAGAGCAACCATTTTAAATACACAGAAAGTATCAGTGCAGCCTACTTGTTGGCAAATTTCACGGTTTCTGACAAAGTGACGATTCAAGCCGGTCTGCGGACAGAATTTACCCATCTGAACGGCTTATTGGTGACAACGGGCGAAAACAACAAACAAAACTACATCGACTTATTCCCGTCATTTCAAGTTGATTACCAATTACCGAAAAGTAATACTTTATCTTTGAATTATCGTTCCCGCATCTATCGACCTAATTATTATTCGCTGAATCCCTTCATCAGCATCCAAGATGATTACGCCATGCAGAGCGGAAATCCTAACCTGAAACCGGAATATCAGCACAATGTTTCGCTGGAACACTCTTGGAAATACATGATTTTCTCCTCTCTCACTTATCAATTTGCACAAGGCACCTCAACGGATATGTTGTTCACGGACAAAGATGCCAATATGCGTATATATAGACCGGAGAATATCGGAAAATCGCACTCTTTGGCGGCAAATATTTACGCACGTATTCCCATTGGGAAATGGTGGGTTATGATGTACAGTATCAGCGGAAATATCGGCAGATTGCACTTTGATTACGAATATCAAAAAATAGATCGCAACATCTGGTCGCTGCAATTATATACAAGTCAAACATTCACATTCTTAAAGAATTACTCCATTGAATTGGCAGCTTGGGGAATGCCGAAATCAGCACAAACCTTTGGAATGTCGGACAATCGTATTTACATTTGGGCAGGCATCAAAGGCTCGTTCCTGAAACAAAAACTGACGGTAAAATTAGGTGTCAACGATATTTTAAACAATAATTATTGGAGAGAAAACAACACCTATCCTGATGGCTCTGTTTACAATGGGACGTGGTATTGGAATTCTCGTGGGGTGTCCCTTAACGTTTCCTATCGCTTCGGCAAAGAAAACATACAGCCGCGACAACGCAAAACCGGCGACAACGACGAATTGGACAGAATGGGTGGCGGCAATTCCGACAACAGCAATCAGGGAAAACCAAGGAAATAAAGACGTTGCACACAACCCAAAACAGAACAGATTAAGTTATTGGGAATCATTGAATAAAAAATACAAAACACGCTAAAAATACGGGATAATTCTGCCTTAAAAAAGCTATCCCGTATTTCCATTTAAAATAGTACTTTTGCAAAAGGAAAATAGAGCGTTCTATTTTCTGTAAATGATTTATAATAAATATTATACAAGAAATCAATTGCGAATAATCGTTCCTCATTTTTGAAAAATTAACTGATAAATATAATAATTTTATGAAGATTTTTGACAAAAACAATTTAAAAGGAGACATTTTTGGCGGGATTACCGCCGGAATTGTAGCATTACCATTAGCATTAGCTTTTGGGATTCAGGCTTTTGGAGTAATTAATGTAGAAGATGTCGGCAATATTGGTGCTATCGGTGCTTTAGCCGGACTTACCGGTGCCATGTTACTGGGCTTCTTCGCCTCTATGTTTGGCGGCACTCCCTCGCAGATCAGCGGTCCCACCGGTCCCATGACCGTCATCTCCGCCACCCTCATCTCTACCGTATGGGCAACATCGCAACCCAACAGCATTGAAACCGTCATCATCAGCATGTCGCTGGCAGCTATCTTGTGCGGCGTTTTCCAAATCCTTTTCGGCATTATCAAAATCGGGAAATACATCCGCTATATCCCCTACCCCGTCCTTTCCGGCTTTATGAGCGGTATCGGCATCATCATTATCGTTCAACAGATTTATCCGCTTTTGGGAATGAAATCCCCCGTTTTGATTGTCGATATGATTACACAACTGCCCGGAAAAATTGGCGGCTTCGATGTTATCGCCCTCCTGCTCGGTTTGGGAACCGTTGCCATCATTTACCTCTTCCCGCTTCTGACCAAAAAAATCCCCTCCACGTTAGTCGCATTAATCGTAATGACAATCGTTTCCGTTTTAATAAAATTCAATACCCAATTGACCATCGGCGAAATTCCGTCGGGTTTGCCGATGCCTTTTTTTGTCAGTCACGAGGTCGGCGGCATTGATTGGTGGGCAGTCATTAAAATATCGGTCATTCCGGGACTAACTTTAGCCGGTTTAGGGTCCATTGACACGCTGCTTACGTCGGTTGTTGCTGATAATACGACGAAAACCAAACACAATAGTAATCAAGAACTTATCGGACAAGGCATTGGAAACACGGTAGTAGGTATTTTTGCCGGTTTGCCGGGTGCCGGTGCCACCATGCGAACGATTGTCAATATCAACAGCGGCGGTCGCACACGACTTTCAGGAATGATACACGGCATTTTTCTTTTGGCGGTATTCTTGGGATTGGGCAAGTTGGTGCAATTTGTTCCTCTCTCGGTTTTAGCCGGAATCTTAATTACCGTCGGTATTGGAATCATTGATTTCAAAGGATTGAAGGACTTTTTCAAAATCCCTCGCGCCGATGCTGTCGTCCTCATTACCGTGCTCGTCCTGACCGTCTTCGTAGATTTGCTCATCGCTGTCGGAATCGGCATGATTATCGCTTGCGTTTTGTTTATGAAACGCGCCGGCGACTTGGTAGAAAGTGGCTATCACTCCGACCAGATTTCCAAATTTGACAAAGAACTGGCTTGGGACGATGAAAAAGACATGCCAAAGGAGATCCAACGCAAAATTTACATCCAACGCCTCAACGGTCCCATTTTCTTCGGCTCTATCACTCGTTTTCAAGAAATAATGAATGAAATACCGGACGATGCCAAAATCGTGATTATCAGAATGAAATTAGTTTCCTTTATGGACCAATCCGGCTTATACGCCATGGAAACCGCTATCAAAGATTTACAGGATAGAGGCGTTACCGTTTTAATGACCATCATTCAACCTCAACCCATGTACATGCTTAAAAGAATGAATGTTATCCCTAATATTGTTCCGGAAGAGAATACTTTTAAAACATTTGAAGAATGTAATCGTTTCTTAAGCGCAGCCATTTTTCAAGATTAAATCAGGTTTTAATTATGACAAAAAATAAAACCGAAAAGAAAAAAAAAGAAATAAAAAACTTTTTTGAATCAATGAAAAATGGCGGTAATTGGCTACTCAGCATTGTTTTATCGCTTCTCTTGACTGTTCCGCTTTTCATTCTGCTTCATCGGCTACTCCCCAATTCGGCTTGGGACATTCCTTTCGACAGAATTGCGCTCGCCATTGCCTTATTTTCTCTTTTTGTTTTTATTTTTAGAAAAATTCAAATGGTCGTTTACATCGTTATATGCTTGTTAGTCATCATTTTATCCATCACAACCGCTGCGGGAAGTTACGGAATTGACGATATGTGCCGCGATTATCGGGGCTTGGTTTACGGACTTGTTCACGACCCCGAGCCGGTAGAGGATTTTGCCGAACAGATGAAACCGTTTCCCAACAAAGTGGCTATCAAACGTGCCATTGAATTTGATAATCCGACAGTTAAGCAATATGCCAATACGGCGGTGCGCAAACACTTCATTGATGAACAAAAGGGGGAAAATCGCAAATTTGCACAATATTGTGCCGTTTTTAAAGAAATAAATAGTAACTGGCTCTATATCAACGACCCTAAATCACGGGAATATTTTGCCACCGCAAGCGAATCGGTCACGAACCTGTCCGGCGATTGCGATGACCACTCCATTTTGATGGCTGCCTGCATCATGTCAATCGGCGGTACCGTGCGGTTGGTGCGCACTGAAAACCATATCTACCCCGAACTGTTTGTCGGCTCAAAAGCCGATTTGGACAATTTGCACTACCTGATTCGGGAAAAATTGTTTAAAGAAGAGTGTAATGAGAAAAAGCTGTTTTACCATGTTGACCGCAAAAACCAATATTGGCTGAATTTAGATTACACGGAGCATTACCCGGGCGGCGAGTTCATGCCCGGCATTATCATCGGTACGTTAGAACTGAAGTAAACGGGTGTTTATTTTAAAAAATATTTTTTCTGCTTTATAATAGATTTTGAAGGATATTTACAAATTTTAAGAAAAACAGATTGAGTATTATAAATCAACAAAATCACCCAAAAAGTTGATTGGATGTTGAATATAAACGTAAAGGTAACTCAATGCTCCCGCTGCACAGGAGCATTGAAATCGTATAATTATTAATCACTCAAACAACGGACGGAATTGCCGTTTCGCTTATAGTCAAAGCCGGCATATACACCGGGGGAAAAGTAGTAGAGATAGCGGAGATTTGCTTCGTCATCATCCCTCTCGGTAGTACTCCAATAGGCGACGTATTGACCGAAAGTGCCGTAAACTCCGTAATAATAACCGGCAGGTAGCGCTCCAAAGCCGGAAGAGTTTGTGGCTTCTTCATTACCATAAATCCAATGAGAATTACCTGCTTCTTTCATTTTATTTCCGGCTACACTATTGCCACCCAAAGCAACCATCAAGTCGTCCCACTCTCCGTCACTCGGCAAGTGCCATCCGGTAGGACAAATGCCTTGTACCCCACTCGGTTTGGAAGAGGAAGCGACGCTTCCGTGCATCACCGCTACCCAATTATACAAGTAACCGTAAGTAGATACATTGCTTAAGTTATTATTGGGATAATAACGATAGGCAATAGTAGTGCTGGTGGTGGTACCCAATTCTATGCCAGTGTCGTCAGCAAATTTTGTGGTACGCAGGTTTTCTTTCATCCAACATTGATTTCCAATTTGTAGGGTATTATAAACATTATGGTCGATGTCGGTAACAGTCGGGATTCCCGGGCAAGTAGGGATAGCGTTGCTTTGGGTGGTAAAAGTAAATGTTTCGCCATAGCTCGTGCCTCCCTCATTGGTGGCATACGCGCGCACATAGTAAACCCTGCCGGAGGTTAAACCGTTCATCGTGCCTATAAATGGATCGCTTCCGGGAAGTTCGGTAGTGTGAAGATTCTCAATAGTGGGATTAGGAGAAGTATTCCAGCAAATGCCGCGCGCTATAACGGCAGAACTGCCCTCAAAAGTAACATTGCCACTACATTTTGCGCTATTCAATCCAATATCGAAAACGGCAGATGTCGTAACGTCCGGTTTTAAGTAGCTGACACATCTTACGCTGTAACCAAAGGACGGTACCATATTCTCTGTTGTAATTTGCGGACAGTTACAATGACAACCGGCAACGAGCGGATGAGTTGAAACCACGGTTGTTGTCATATAGTAGCCAGAAGTTTTCGATCTTTCATAGCGGTGAGTGGAACTATTATAGTAACCACCCGGCAGAAAATTAAACCCCTCAGCATCGGAAGTACCGATAGATTTCAGCCAGTGGGAAGCAGAAATTAAGCTTTCAAAGCCGGCAGCACCCGTAGAAGATTCCAAGGCTTCCCATTCGCTTTGAGAAGGCACGTGCCAACCGTCGGGGCAAACACCCTGCACAGGATCCGGCAACTGCGTAATGGGGAGTTCAGGACTTGTGCGGGTAGCAGCGTAATAGGTGTACAACCGCCCATAAGTGTCCAAATTGCTCGGATCATCATTATAATAATGGGTGTCGGGAATGTCACTACCGTCAGCATATTGCGTGGCACGCAAATTTTCACGCATCCAACAATTGCCACCCACGCGGTATAAGTGGTACGTATAACCCTGATAATCAAGGGGAGTACTGCAGGAAGTTTGTGCTGAAAGATGGTTTAAACCCAGCATTATAGAACATCCTGTCAATAAAACAAAAAGAAAATGCTTTTTCATATATAACTGCTTTTTTAATATGAAATATATAGTTATTGCTATTTCAAAATTCCAAAAAATTAAGCGGCAAACTTAATAAAAATTTCTTTTCATAGTACATTTATTGTAAATTTATTATCCAATTTTCAATCATTAAAAATATCCATTCATCCCAAATCATACAATGTGTTGCTATCGTTTCGGGTTGTAAACGGGTGTTTATTTTAAAAAATATTTTTTCGGATTTATAATAACCTTTGACGGATATTTACAAATTTGAAGAAAAACAGATTGAGTATTAGAAATAAAAAAACTCACCCAAAAAGGTGAGTGGATGTTGAATACAAAAGTAAAGGTAACTCAATGCTCCCGCTGCACAGGAGCATTGAAATTGTATATTTTTTAATTACTCAAACAACGGACGGAAAAGCCGTAGTGCTTATATTCGTTTCTACGAGACACCAAGGAAGCCATGAACGTGATATAGCGGGCGTACGCGTGGCTAGCATCCCCCTGGGTAGCACCCCAATAGTAAGTCCTTTCAAGTAAACCGGTGTTACTGCTACCGAAGTAGCCGGCAGCCAACGCAGTAAAGCCGGAAGAGTTGGATGGAGTACCTCCTGAATACCAATGGGAAGTACCTGTTTCTTTCATCTTATCTCCGGCATAACCATTACCACCCAAGGTAGTCATCAAATC
>JALNYF010000014.1 GCA_023229985.1 Bacteroidales bacterium
GGAATCGGTTTATCAGAAAACAATTTCACACATTAAAAGAGAAAAAGTTGTAGGGTTGTTAGGCGGGGAACATTCGGTTTCAATAGGTGCCATTCGCGCAGCAAGCGAAGAATTCGACCATTTGTCGATTCTGCAAATTGACGCACACGCCGATTTACGGGAATCTTATCACGAATCGCCGTACAATCACGCCTGCGTTATGCGCCGCGCCCAGCAATACGGAAAAGTTGTTCAAGTCGGTATTCGAAGTGTTTGCGCCGAAGAAAAAAATAATATCGTAGAAGAGAATATTTTTTATGCCCACGAGATTGTAGGCAAAAATCCGGAATGGATGCAACGGGTATGCGACCAATTGACCCAAAATGTTTATCTGACGATTGATTTAGACGGCTTAGACCCCTCTGTCATGCCGGCAACAGGCACCCCGCTTCCGGGCGGTCTGCATTGGCACGAACTATTGAATTTACTGCAACTTATCATCAAAAACAAACAATTGGTCGGTTTCGATGTCGTGGAACTTTGCCCGCAACCTGAAAATGCAGTTTCGGACGTATTAGCCGCAACACTGGTATATAAAATGATCACCATGAATGAATTTTATCACAATTTTCCAAAGTTCGCGTAAACAGCAACGAGCATTAAAAAAAATGTTGTATTTTTGCAGTCTAATTTTTTGTCAAGATGATAAGTAGAAGATATTTGAGAATCAAGGTAATGCAGGCAATATATGCTAAAAACTACAATACGGAAGAAGACATCGTTGCCGGTGAAAAAAAATTAGATCGTTCTATTCAACAATGCTACGAACTCTCTTTTTACTTCTTTTCCTTATTTCCAATCATTAAATTGTACGTTGAAAATAAGTTAGAAGACAGAAAAAACAAAAATTTTCCGACCGAGTTAGACCTTAACCCTAATACAAAATTTATTCAAAATGCTGTCATTCAACAAATTGAAGATAGTATTGTTTTGAAAAAAAAATGGAATCAATATAAAATTAATTGGTATCAGGAAAAGGATCTAATTGCCAAGATATTTACTGAAATCTCAGAACTGCCAGAATATCAAACGTACATGCAAACGGCGGAAACGAGTTACAAAACTGATAAAGAACTTGTACTTGCCATTATCGAAAAAGTAATTGCCCCCAGCACACTCCTGCATTGGTATTTTGAAGAAAAAAACCTTCATTGGTTTAATGATTATAACGACGCATTACTTTTGACTGTTCAAAATATCGTTTATTGGAAATCCAAACAAGAACAAGTTCCCATTCAAGCCATGTTTAAAGATCCCGAAGCAGATGCCGCCTTTTATAAAAATTTGTACCGCAAAACCATTATAAACGGGAAAGAGTATTTAGCTATCATTGATGCCAAATTGGACAATTGGGAGGTAGATAGAATCATTGAAACCGACATGATTATCATGAAAATGGCTCTTTGCGAAATTATGGAATTCTCCGAGATTCCCATTAAAGTTACCATGAATGAATATATTGATATTGCCAAATCGTACGGGTCGCTAAAAAGCGGAACCTTCATCAACGGTTTATTGGACAAAATTGCCGAAGACCTCCGCCAAGCAGGAAAAATTAATAAGCAAGGACTAGGATTAATAAATAAAAGTCTGAACCAACATAATGATTAGTAAAAGATTATCACATATTGCAGGGTTCATCATGGTGAGCACTACCCTACTCATTACCGGCTGCACAAAAAATGAACCGATTGTTTTTAATCCCGCAACGGCCGAGGGATCTACCGTTTCCATCAAAGATGAAAATGGTCCGCAAATCAAGTTTGATAAAACGGAATTTGACTTCGGAACCGTTATGCGAGGCGAGCGACTAACCTACACTTTTGTATTCACCAACACCGGAAAATCCGATTTAATCATCAGTTCTACCATGGCATCTTGCGGTTGCACTACCACCGTACCGCCCAAAGCCCCGATTCCACCGGGCGAAAAAGGAGAAATTAAAGTAACCTTTGACTCAAAATCCAAAAAAGGGCCGGTCACCAATACCGTGACCGTCGCCACCAACACATACCCTACCCGCACCATCCTGAAATTAAAAGCTGACGTGAAAATTCCTTAACATTATTATATTTATTAAACACAATTATCAAATGAACAATTTATTCTTATTAATTCAACAAGGTCCGAATAATCAACAAGGTGGAGGTAGTGGTGGCTGGACGATGCTTATCTTTTTCGGCTTAATTATTATTGTTTTTTATTTCTTTATGATTCGTCCGCAACAAAAAAAGCAAAAGAAATTGCAAGAAGCCCGCAATGCCTTGGGAAAAGGTGATAAAATTGTCACTATCGGTGGCATACATGGTAAAATCGTTGACGTTCAAGATACTACTTTTATCATCGAAGTGGAAGATGGCACAAAAATGAAAATAGAAAAAGCTGCTATCGCGATTGACGGAAATGATAAGAAATAAAAATAACGAAAACAGGGGAAACAGCCGGTGGAGGCATTATTTCAGAATGCCTTCATCTGCTTTTTTCATTTGTCTCGGCATCGGAATCTTAGCATGGTTTTTTGTCACCTACTCCAAAGAGTATGATGTGTCATTGGATTATCGCTTGACTTGTGTCAATTTGCCCGAAAAAGCTAATGATGCATTATTGTCGGATTCCATTATTACCATCAATTTTAAAGCCAAGGGATACTCTTTCTTAAATCCCCGTTTTAGAAAAAAGAACAGAATTATTGAATTATCAGTCAATCAATTACTAAAACACAAAGGACACAATTTAAACAGTTATCAAATCACCAAAAGTGAATTAAAGGAATATATTCGCGAAAACAGCGAAATATCTCCCTATCTTGCCGACATTGAACGTCCCGAGTTCATTACAATATATATCAAGAAGTAAATAAAACTAAAATCATTAACAACAAAATTACCCGATAAAATCGAAAATGGGTTGTAACGGAGCGTTTCATCCCATCATAATCAACTATTTTTTATTAATTTAAAATCTCCTATTTTTATGGAACCAAAAGATCTTCTCCGCACTGAAAATGATGAAAATCAAGTTCTTAACGCGACCACCGGTACTTCTCAAGAAGACCAAACCAATGTACAAGAAATTTCCCAAGCCGACAGTGCCGAAACCACTGCTGCGACCGAAGCCGTTAATGTAGAATCGGCACCCGATTCCGTTGAATCTACTTTGCCGGAAGAAACACTCGAACAAAACCAAGTCCCCGAAGCCGAAGAAGCAGCCACCACTCCTACGGAACCAGTTGCTACGCCAGCCGATATTTCAGTTGAAAATACCATGGCTGAAATTGAACCCGAAAACTCCACCCCCGAAGTAGAAGTAGAAGCAGCCACCACTCATACGGAACCAGTTGCTACGCCAGCCGACATTTCAGCTGAAGATATGATGGCTGAAATTGAAACCGGAAACTCCACCCCCGAAGTAGAAGTAGAAGCAGCCACCACTCATACGGAACCAGTTGCTACGCCAGCCGACATTTCAGCTGAAGATATGATGGCTGAAATTGAAACCGGAAACTCCACCGAAGAAGAAGATGATGATAGTGGTGAAGAAAGTGAAGAAGAATCAATCGAAAAAGTAGAAGCTGAATACAAAGCCTTGTCGATTGAAGATTCAGTTACCGAACTTTGCCGTGTAGTGGAAAACACAAACTATAATAGCATCAAACAAAGAGTCGGCATTTTGAGGTCTCAAATCTTGGAATTGCTGAAAACAGAAAAAGAACAATTGTTAGATACATTTATCCAAAATGGCGGAGTAAAAGAAGATTTTACCCTTGAACCGACCGAATTGGAGAATAAATTCCACGAAGCACTTCAAACCTTTAGAAATAATAAAAATAAATATTTAGAAAATATAGAATTAGAAAAACAACGCAACTTAGAAGCCAAAAATGCCATTATCGAAGAACTGCGTGTTTTAATAGAAAGCGAAACCAATCTTAAAATTCTTAACGACAAATACAAAGATCTTCAAGAAAAATGGAGAAATATCGGACCCGTGCCACAAAACGAATCCAATAATTTATGGCAGAATTTCCATTTTTACGTTGAAAAATTCTTTGACATTCTTCGCATCAACAAAGAGTTAAGAAGTTTAGATTTGAAAAAGAATTTAGAAATTAAAATCAAACTTTGCGAAGCTGCCGAATCATTAATTCTGCAAGAGTCTATCAACAAGTCTTTCAAAGAGTTACAAAATTTACACAACGAGTGGAAAGAAATCGGACCCGTGCCGGAAGATAAAAAAGAAGAACTTTGGGAAAGATTTAAGAACGCATCCGACCAAATCAACCAACGCCGCAGAGAGCATTATGACCTAATCTATACCGAACAACAAAACAGCTACAACGCCAAAATCGTTCTTTGCGAACAAGCCGAGGAGCTGATCACCCAACCTACCGAAAATGTAAAAGATTATAATACCATCAGCGACCAACTGACAGAAATACTGAAGGTTTGGAAAACGCTCGACGCAGCACCTCCTAAAGTAAACGAAGAAATTTGGACCCGCTTCAAATCATCATTGGACAAATTTTTTGAAAAGAAAAAAGATTTCTTCCAAAAAATAAAAGATGAACAACTTCAAAACTACAATTTAAAATTGAATTTAGCGATTCAGGCTGAAGCCATTGCGCAACGCACAGACTGGCGCAACGCCACCGATGAAATCATCAAATTACAAAAAGATTGGAAAAATATCGGCACTACTTCCCGTAAACACTCCGAACTCGTGTGGAAAAGATTCAGATCCGCCTGCGACAAATTCTTCGAAGCTAAATCCAATTATTACAGTAACGTTCAAGATATTGAAGCAGAGAACCTGAAACAAAAAGAAGACCTTATCCAACGCATTTTAAAACACCAATTTGGAGATGATAAAAATGCCAATATGGAAGCCATGAAAACTTTCCAACGCGAATGGACAGAAATGGGCTACGTTCCGAAAAAAGATAAAGACAGAATCTATTCTGCCTACCGCGAAGCTCTTGACAAACGATTCGCCGACATCAAAGTAAGCATGGAAGAAGTAAAACGCGACAATTTTAAAACTAAAATCGATACGATCCTTAACAATCCAAATGCCGACAGAATTTTAGATAAGGAAAAAAGATTCTTGGTCAATAAATTGGCACAACTGAAAGACGAAATTGCCATCTGGGAAAACAACTTGGGATTCTTCTCCAATTCCAAAAATGCTGACCTCCTCAAAGAAGAGTTTTCCAAAAAAATTGATGCCGCCAAAGCAGAAGCCAAGGACCTGGAATATAAAATCCGAATGATGAATAAACCTAAACAAGCATAACGATCGTTATGAATGAAATGGAAATCATTCGTCAGCATTTAGACGATGATATACCCACACTCGCACTTAAAGACCATTGGTTCGGATGTTACGACAAGAAATGGTTACTCCAACAAATACAGGCACGTCAAAAAGCCAAATCGAAATTACCATCACTGTATGGTAATTTCGATTTTATTTTCCCACCTCCACTATCAGTGGAACAATCCTCCTCCGAATTAACCGCACGCTACAAATCATCACTCGTTCAAGGCAATCGTCTGCTCGACCTAACCGGTGGCATGGGAATTGACACCATGCATTTTGCTCAAAATTTCAAAAGTGTTCTTTTCGTAGAAAAACAAAAAGAGCTGGCTTTAATCGCCGAACAGAATTTTAGAAATCTTAACCTGCCCCATATCAAAGTACTGAATGAGGATTCTATGGAATACCTGCCCCACCTACCTATTGCCGACTGCATTTTTTTGGACCCCGCCCGCCGAAAAGCAGACAAAAAAGTATTTCGTTTAGAAGATTGCGAACCCAACATTTTACCCCACCTCTCAACATTATTGACAAAAAGTGACACTATTCTAATAAAATTGTCACCGATGTTGGACATAAAACAGATTTTAGAAAAAATCCCCACTACCTCTTCAATTCACCTCGTAGCCGTACAAAATGAAATAAAGGAACTTTTAGTCCTTATTACTGCTTCAAAAAAGGAAAATGTCGTCATCAACTGCGTAAATATCGACAAAAACGGACATCAAAATTTGCGCATATTTCCCGAGAATTTGCGCCAAACAGCCATCGATTATGCCACAAATCCCGCCCGATATATTTATGAGCCACACGCTACCATACTAAAAGCCGGAATGATGAACGCCGAGGCACATCAATGGAAACTTCAAAAATTACACCCACATAGTCAATTATTTACATCGAATTCCTTGCAGCCTGAATTTATGGGACGCATTTTTGAAGTACACTCCGTCTTCGGATTGAGCAAACAAGAGCTTCGTCAGCATCTCGCCGGCATTTCTCACGCCAATATTACTATAAGAAATTTTCCAATAGACGAAAAAACATTACGCAAGAAACTGAAATTGAAAGATGGCGGCGATATTACGCTTTTCGCAACCACACTTTATAACCAAAAACACGTATTAATCCTTACCCAACTTCCACCATCTCAATAACGTTATTTGGCTCTACAAAAAGTAAGGGCTGGATCGAGTGGGTACTGTGTCCGACAAATTTCCCGTTCTTCAACGATGGTGATTTAATTGCATCATCCATCTCATAGTAGGCTCAGAAGATTGCCTCTTTTATAAAAAAAAGGTCATTCAATAATTGAATGACCTTTTAATTATAATACTAAGTAATTATAACTTCGTGATTTTCTTTACGATAACACTATTATCACTATTCAGTATGCGAACAAAGTAGATCCCCGACGCGTTATCCGAGAAAGAGATGCTTAACGGATAAACCGGTGAGTCGTTACGATAAACAACTTGTCCATAAGCGTTAATTATCTCTACCCTACTTCCAATATTGTTATCCGCTTGAATGGCAAGTAAATCTGACATAGGATTCGGATAAATCCGTACTAAATCATTTTCAGATTCATTAATACCAACTTCAATAATATAATCTTCTACGGCGACTTCACTCGATTGTCCGTCAAGATAGGTAATCGCTTTTATAGTCATGTCCGTTGCTACTTCTATCGGAGCAACGTATAAGGTAGAAGCATCGGTTGGTGTAGTACCATCAATGGTATAAAAGATGGAAGCATCTTCTAAATCTACCGATAAAGTTACCGATTGAGCTGTATTGTATGTACCGCCGGCAGGAGTAAAAATCGGCATAGGCAAAGAAGCCTCCAATAAATCTTCATTGGAACGTGGGAAAAGCTGTATCGTCGAGACACCACCAACCGTATAAATAGAAGCGAATCCGATAATATCTCCCATAGAAGCGGCAACAATCGTAGTATCTAAGGTCTTAAACTGATTCCGGGCGCCTAATACATTTCCGTCCTGAACAAAATCAATTGTGGTCGCTGACGCAGTTGTAAATGTACCACCATCAGTATAAGTAACTCGAATGATTTTGACTAATTGTGATTCGTATGCTGCAAAATTGTTCATCAAATCTGATGCCGTCACCACCACAGGAGCAACATCTCCCGTGTTCGTAGTCGAAGCTGCCCAATCCTGCAGAGGTATCATTTCTATCAAACCGTTATAAACGGTATACGTCCCAAAAATTCCTCCAGAGATAACATCCCCCTCAACATAGTTGTTGGTTATCATACTTGTCTGATTATCATATACTAATAAGCCGGCTGTTGCATCTTGAATATAGATGTAACGACCACTGCGATATACGAAGGTAACATCGCCGGTAATCTTATACGGCGTGGTATTCGTTCCCAAAGTCTCGTTCACAGCCTTGAAAGTAGCAAGGTCAGCAACTTCTGTCGGATAGGTGTAAGTTGCTATTGCAATGTTACTTACGTCCAGTCCTTGTTTATAGGCAATGGCTTTCAGTGTGGTTGTTTGGACAATGTTGATAGGATTTTCATACAAAATTCCGGAAAGAGAATCCGGGTCACTGCCATCGGTGGTATAATAGATTTGGGCGTGCGGTACGCGGCAGGTTATCTCTACCTGCATCATATCGAAATATACACCTTCCGGAACGGAAAATTCGGGTGTCGCTACGCTGGTTGGTCCCAATCCGGGTACCTGATAAATCAATACGGAATCTATGTATAATCTGGAAGTTGCAGTTGGAAGTGTTGTTGGCAAAGAAATTGCAAATTTCACCCTGACATAATCATATTGTCCTGAATCACAAATGTGGTAAGTATATCTGCCGGTAGTAGATTGCAACATAAAAATAGAATCTCCCACGTATGTTGCTCCTCCATCGATTGAATAACTAACAGAAACATTCAGGTCGTTCGTGTTCTTGGCAGAAAATTCAACTTTCGTGGCATTCGGAACATCGAAATTTGTAAAAGTATAACCGATATTATCCGGTGTGGAGGTGTACCAGCGCATTTGCATGGATTGGGCTCCATAAACTGGGGATGTCGTTGAGGGTGTACCAAAATAAGTTCCCCATTGATATTCCATATTCAACTCGTCGCCGGTATAAGCAACCGTCTGATTATTGTACACAGTGCCGGCAGTAAAACCGTCCGTCGCTTCAAAACCGGTGGAATAAAAAACGGTATCTATTGGAATCTCAACTAACAGCGTAATGGTTGTAATAACAGTGCCGCTGGTCAATGTCAATGTTGCCGTTGTACCGGTAGTTCCATTATATGTAATGGAAACAACTCCGTTTGTCGTATTTGCCGGAAGTGTATTGGTACTCAATGAAAAATCAGGATTACTGCAAGAAACGATAATAGCTTCTGTAAGATTAAAAGCAGAAACGGTGATGTTTTGCATTTCGCCCGATGCCGTAAATGTTACAGGATCCGGAGTAGCTTCAATAGCGATGTAAATTTGATGAACACTGAAAGATACACTATCAATAGCAGGAGGTGTCAAATCCATCAGATTGTTATCAACTAAAGAAACAATGAATGAATAATCCCCTATGGGCAACGTTAAATTGGCATTTTCAATTACCGACAAAGTGACATCATCTTGGCAATAAAAAACAGTATCCAACCCACCGCGCAATTCAAATTTTATCATTCTTCCGTCTTCATAATTAAAAAACTGCGTTGTAATATCAATATTTACAAAATCGTTTTCTTCAAAAATGGCGTAATCGTCAGGGGCATTAATGGTAACAGAAGGCACGGTTTCAATAATATCGCTCGGATAACGCGGAGCAATTTGACATAATATATTGTTATATACAGCCATACCGATAACGTTGGCTTCGTTCACCGGCGCAGATATGCCTCCTAATGTGGAATACAAATTATAGCAAGCCATTGAATCTGTCCCTTGGTATAAGTTGATGGATGTACCGAAAGTACCTGCGGCAAAATGCACACCTTCCAATTGGATAAGTTTGGAATCATAAGTATCCCAATTATCTAATAAGTCACTTATTGTCACGGAAATAGGAAGAATTGGCGTACCGGCAACTGCCGTTGGATTTTCAAATTCGGGATTCGTCATTTCTTTAATCCCGCCATACAATTTAACCGTTCCGCAAATGCCGCCCGAAATCACATCTCCATTATTATAACTATTTAATCCTGAGCTATATATCAACAATCCGGCGGTAGCATCTTGTACATATAGGTTGTTCCCGCTTTGAAATACTACGGTTACATCTCCCATTATTTTGTAATAACTATTATCCGCGCCTGCTTTAAAAGTGGAAATATCGGCAACAACTGTCGGCAAAGTATAAGTAGCTGTACGTAAAATACTTGCATCCAATCCTTCTTTATAAGCAATGGCTGTCAACGTAGTCGTTGAGCTGATTTCAATGGGATTGGTATATAATGTACCGGTCAAGCTGTCGGGGGTTGTCCCGTCTAATGTATAATAAATCTCTGCGCCCACGGTATCACACGTAATAGCAACATTTTGCGAAGAACAATACTTGCCGGTAGCCACTGAAAATCGAGGCTGATCCACAGAAGCAGTTGCTGAAAGACTTACACCGGTAAAATTAATATTGTCAAAACGGTTGTTACCTGTGCTGGTAGCACCCGAAACAGTCAAACGAATATAAACAAACCCTTGATCATCAATCTCATCTATATCTGAAAAATCAACAGTTAATGCAGTAAAACTTGTCCCTGTTCTTCCCGTAAACGTAGTATCATCTGTAAAAGTTATACCATCTGTGCTATGTGCCCAAGTCTGATTTGCGAATCCCGTCGAGGTACCCCGCGTACTGTATTTCAACATTAAATCCGAATAACCTGTTGTGGTTAGTTTAAAAACAATACAATTGTCGTTGTATAGAGAATTCTGATTAACGAGCGACAAGGCTTGCGTTGCAGTAGTAACTTCGCACGCCGCATTTTCGAGCGCAGGAGCTACCCCGGTATAAAACGTGATAGGACCGCCGCCCACCCAATTGGATGAACCATTCGTTCCATCAAGATAAATCATTGCGGTACTTTGAAATACGCCGCACTCTGCCGAATAAGTAGTGGTTGCCGGTGTAACCGCGGTGGGAAATGTCCAGCCGGCTAACGTAACTTGCGCCTCACTTCTTGCCCCAAATATAAACATAAGAATTGCCAAAAAGACAAATTGTAATGGGAATAAACATTTTTTCATAATATCTTTTTTAATTATTATTGGTATTTATCTACTTGATTAATAGTCAAATTCTATAATTATTTTTAACGCTGCAAAGTTAATACAAATTCAAAGCGAAACCAATATCTTTTATCATTTTTTCAAAAAAAATGATAAAATCATATTTATCTCTATCACTGACAGTTTTGTGATGTAATCTTACATTTTTTAATTTTTTGGGCGCGCCGGCTCGGAATAACAAGACTCCCCATTGTATCATACACCCCGCCAAGCCGTCAGGCTGTCCGCTCATACTCCGCGCGGCAACTTCATATTTGCCAATCAGCTCTTCCCTTGCGCCGCGCGGGGTATCCGCTCCCATCCTTCGCGCAACATACCCGCACATACCTTCTTCATCATCATAACCAATCTCAACCCACAGAAGCCACCAATTCCGCCTCTTTAGCAAATTAATTGCGTATAAAAAATTATAAATCAGCGAATTATAAATCAAACAAATGAAAAATAATCAAGCCATGAAAAAAAATTATAGGACATCTATCAAATATTTTATCATATAAAAAAAATAATAGTACCTTTGCAGCGTCAATTTTAGTTGAGAGTTGTTTAACGGACTTCACAACACTTGATTGATTGACAAATATTATAAACTGGAAGTCCCTCTTTTCATATGACCAAACAAAAATTATTCGTCATCATTTTTTGCCTGAGTTCGTTGGTATCATTTGCACAGCCCACCTCACTGTCCATCGCTTCCAACAATCATGAACGCTTCTGGCTCTACTTGAACAACACCCCGCAAAATAACCAATCCGTGGAATCCATCTGTGTCTCCAATCTGACTCCCAATGATTACACCATCAAAGTCATTTTGGATAATTACAATCGCACCGAAATGTCCACAAGTTTACGCATGAAACCATCGGGAAATAATTACATTATTCAATATTTCCCCAACGAAAACCGGATTTCAATAGAATCCGTAAACTACGCTATTCAAACCACTTACTCAATGTCATTGGCTTTTGTTACCGGCGTAATGCAAGCCGGCATGGAAATGGATGCCCAAATGAACGGAAATAACCACGGACATCATAACAACAACGATGGACATCATAACAACAACGACCATCACGGCAATAACGACGGACATCATAACAATAACGACCATCACGGCAACAACAACGGACATCATAACAATAACGACCATCACGGCAACAACGACGGACATCATAACGACTACGGACATCCCACTCCCCCGCCCATTCCCGCACCCCAAATTTGCTCCGGCAGAGATCTTGAACAAATTGTACGCCTGATCGAAGATGAAAGTTTCGAAGATTCAAAACTTACCATTGCTAAACAAGCCGTCTCCTCCCAACTGATGACAACGGAGCAACTAACCCGAATTGCTAGGTTGTTCACGTATGAAGATACTAAATTGGAATTTCTTAAATATGCTTACGACTATTGTTTCGACAAGAATAAATATTATCTCGTAAACAGTGTTTTTACCTATTCATCTTCCAAAGATGAAATGAATGAGTACATTCAGGAAAGGAAATAGCGTGATTGACCGCTAAAAAAAATCCCTGTTTGCGCAGGGATTTTTTTTTATTTAATAATACCTCGAATCTCGCTCAAATCAGAGATTTTTTCCTGTTCCATCAATTGTTGCAATCCGTCAATCATTTGTATCGGAAGCAGCGGATTGGAAAAGAGTGCCGCCCCAATTTGAACGGCAGTGGCACCTGCCATCATAAATTCAATCACATCTTCTGCCGTTCTAATGCCGCCAATTCCAACAACCGGAATACTAACCTTCTGACATACAGCGTGTACCATTCGCAAGGCAAGGGGTTTGATGGCTGCACCGGACAAACCGGCATAAGTATTTTCAAAAACAGGTTTTCGCTTTTTCACATCAATGGCCATCGCTTGAAAAGTATTGACCAAGGACAAGGCATCTGCACCGGCATTTTCGCAAGCAAGTGCTACATCTACAATATTTTCTGCATTCGGCGATAATTTTACCATAAATGGCTTGTGGCATCGCTCGCGACATAATCCGACAATCTCACCGGCACTCTTTGCCTGCAGGCCGAAAGCCATCCCGCCACTTTTTACATTCGGACACGAAATATTTAGCTCAATCATGTCCACATCTGTCCGGTCTAATTTCTCTATTCCCAGCAAATAATCATCTGTGGAATGACCGCCCAAGTTTGCTATAATACGAGTATTCAGTTTTTTCATACGCGGCAGTTCGGTATTCACGAAAGCCTCAACGCCCGGGTTTTGCAAGCCGATACTGTTCATCACACCGGAAGCGGTTTCATATATCCGGTAACCCGAGTTTCCGGATTTGGGTTGCAGGGTCAAACCTTTGGTACATAATCCGCCCCAAATGCTCACATCATAAAGCTCCCCGTATTCTGCTCCGAAACCAAAAACCCCGGAAGCGGCAATCAGCGGGTTTTTAAAAGGAATCCCACATAAAGTAGTTTCTAACATATATTATATATTGTAATTTCGTTCACCAAAAATAGCACTGCCCACCCTGATAAGCGTGGCTCCTTCTTCAATGGCAATATCGTAATCATCCGTCATGCCCATCGAAATTTCCTTAAAACTATCTTTCCCCTTAAAATAGGTCGCTTTTAATTTTTCAAAGAAAGAATAAAGCGTTGAAAACTCACGCCGTATCTGGCTTCTATCATCGGTCAGCGAAGCCATTCCCATAATGCCGACGATGCTGACATTTTTTAAATTCTCAAATTCGGGGTTCTGCAACATTTCAACTGCTTCCTGGAATGAAAAACCATACTTGGTCTCCTCTGTCGCCACATGAAATTGTAACAGACAAGATACTTGTCGATTATTCTTCAATGCTTGTTTATTAACCTCTTTCAGTAAATTAAAACTATCAATGCTATGAATGAGGTGAACAAACGGGATGATATATTTGATTTTGTTGGTTTGCAAATGTCCGATAAAATGCCACGCTATATCTTTCGGAAGATTTTCATGTTTTTGTTTGAGTTCCTGTGCCTTATTTTCTCCAAAAATTCGTTGTCCCAATTCATATAATTGCAAAATGTCGCTCTCGGGTTTTGTTTTGGACACAGCAATAAGCCGCACATTTTCCGGTATTTCGTGTTTGATTTTCTGATATTTTTGAATATTCATATCTTCAATGATAAAAATAAAGAGAACGCAAACCAATACGTTCTCTTCAAATTCATACTATAAAATGACCATTATTCTTCTTCATCGTCGCCGCCCATACCAAACAATCTCAAAAATTCAGGGCTGTCGTATGCTGATTTAGCTTCTGAAGGAAGTAAGAATTCAATAGGTTTGATTTTCTTGCTGGGGGTAACTTCATAAGCTTCCGAGATAATGGTTACTTCATCTCCCTGATAATCAATCTTTTTTTCCGATCTTAGGGGGAACCCTTTAACTCCAGGGAATTCTGCAAAATTCAGTTCATCGCCGGGGCATATTTCGGTGCTGACATACAAAACAGTAGTAGTTTCTTCATCGGTCTGTAAATCGGTAGAAATAAAATTCACTTTTTCACATTCATAACCGGCAATCGTCTTTTTTTCACCGGTATAAACGATCTCTTCTTTGCTGGGATTATTTTCCTTCACTTTTGCCAATGTATCGGCATTAATTTCAATATAATATTGTCCCATTCCGGCAATATCATAAATGGTATAGATAACTTTCGCATCGCCTTTAGTAATCGTAATCATCCCAAATCCTTCTTGAATAATGATGGTTGATTTGGTACTGTTACCGCATATCATAACAGAATTTTCACTAGGCAAACTGCTGATAAAGTTGGCATCCGTAGTTCCCTCACAACTTACTTTAGATTTGATAATAGCTGAAAATTGTTTTTGAGCAGACAGCGATGTAGATAACCCCACAGCAACCACGGCTAAGAGGATAATTGTAATTTTTCTCATTTTATTTTAATTAAAGTTATTAATAAATATCAACGTGCAAAAATACATTAATATTTTTAATGAGGCTCAATTTTTCAAAAAATTTCACTATTTTTGCGCAAAATTTATAAACAGATATCTATACAAAATATTAAAGAATGAAAACAACTGTATTTAAAGAAATTCACGAGAAATTAGGTGCTAAAATGGTAGAATTTGCAGGCTTTTACATGCCGATTCAATATGAAGGATTGTCTGTTGAACACTTACATGTAAGAAGCAAAGTGGGTGTTTTTGACGTTTCACACATGGGGGAATTTACCGTAAAAGGTCCCAAAGCACTCGAACTTTTACAATACATCACCTCCAATGATGTTGCTGCCCTTCACCCGGGAAAAGTACAATATTCATGCTTTCCTAACGGAAAAGGGGGTATCGTTGATGACTTATTGGTTTACAGTATCGCCGAAAACGATTATTTATTGGTCGTTAATGCCGCCAATATCGACAAAGATTGGGCATGGGTCAGCCAACAAAACGAAAAATTCGGTGCAGAAATTGCCAATATCTCCGACCAAATTTCCCAATTAGCTGTTCAAGGTCCTTTAGCATTGAAAGCCATGCAAAAGTTGACCGATGCTAATGTGATTGATATGGAATATTATACCACACAAACCATCACATTTGCAGGTATTCCTAACATTGTTTTCTCCACAACAGGTTATACCGGTGCCGGTGGTTGCGAAATCTACTTCAAAAATGAAGATGCCGTCAAAGTATGGAACGCCGTCTTTGAAGCCGGTGCAGAATTTGACATCAAACCGATCGGTCTTGCCGCCCGCGATACCCTCCGCCTCGAAATGGGCTTCTGCCTCTACGGTCACGAAATCGACGATACCATCTCCCCCGTTGAAGCCGGTTTAGGCTGGATTACCAAATTCGTGGACCACAAAGATTTTATCGACAAAGATTATATGCTCCAACTCAAAGCCGACGGACTAAAACGCAAATTGGTCGGCTTCGAAATGATTGACCGCGGAATCCCTCGCTTGGAATATGAAGTTTGCGACGCAGAAGGGAACCAGATCGGTATCGTCCGCTCCGGAACGCACGGCCCCTCTATCAATAAATCTGTCGGAACTGCTTGGATAAAAACTGAATACAGTAAAATCGGCAGCGAAATCTATATCAAAATCCGCGAAAAATTACTCAAAGCCGTCGTAGTTAAAATGCCTTTCTATAAAGGTTAATCTACGTCGTATTTGCAATTATCATGGCAAATAACCAATTACTGACACAAAATTTCTTCCGTCACGTGGCGCAAACTTCGGATGATCCTATGGGTATTCCCATTGACCATGCAGAAGGAATGTATGTGTATGCAACCGATGGGAAAAAATATATCGATTTAGTCGCCGGTATTTCCGTTTGCAACATGGGACACTCCCACCCTGCCATTGTAAAAGCCGTTCAAGAGCAAGTGGCGAAGTATATGCACGTGATGGTGTATGGCGAAGTCATTCAACAACCTCAGGTGGAACTGGCAACCCTCCTTTGTAGCTTCCTACCTCAGGAATTATCAACGGCTTTCTTCGTCAATTCCGGCTCCGAAGCCGTTGAAGGCGGCTTGAAATTAGCCAAGCGTGCGACCGGCAGACACGAAATAATCCACTGCAACCACGCTTATCACGGCTGCACGCACGGCGCAATGAGCGTCATGGGTTGCGATTCTTTCCGTCACGCCTTCGAACCTCTATTGCCCAATACCCGCGCCATCAGGTTCGGCGTGGAAGAGGACTTAAAACTGATTACCGATAAAACCGCCTGCTTTATTGTAGAACCCGTTCAGGGCGAAGGAGGCATTCAAACCGCCGACAAACCCTATTGGCAAGCTGTACGTAAACGCTGTACCGAAACCGGCACCATGCTGATTTTTGACGAAATCCAAACCGGCTTGGGACGCACCGGCAAATTGTTCGCCTTTGAACATTATGATATCAAACCTGACATCTTGCTGTTAGCCAAAGCCTTTGGCGGAGGGCTCCCATTGGGCGCATTCATCGCTTCTTCGCAAATCATGGAACTCCTCACCCACGACCCCGCACTCGGTCATATCTCCACCTTCGGAGGACACCCCGTCTCATGCGCTGCTGCTTTGGCTCACCTGAAACTGATTACCGATAACAAAATTTGGGAACATGTCGAAGAAAAAGGAGAAGCGCTGGAAAATATTTTTAGACAACTACCTAATATCAAAGAAATTAGAAGAAAAGGTTTGATGATGGCTTTAGACTTTAAAGAGAGCTCCTATTGCCTGAAAATGGATAAAAAATTCTTGGAAATCGGACTGCTTACCGATTGGTTTCTCTTCTGCGATACCGCCCTTCGCATCGCTCCCCCTCTCATCATCTCCGAAAAAGAAATTCAAGAAATTGACCATATTTTAAAACAAAAATTGATTGAATGACAATTAACATTATAACATTGGGCTGCTCAAAAAACAACGTCGATTCCGAAATTTTGGCAGCCCAATTTCGACAACAAGGAAATGTCGTTTATCATAACTCCATTCAAGAAAAAGGAATTGATGTAGTTGTGGTAAACACATGCTCTTTTATTCAAGATGCCAAAGAACAAGCCATCAACGAAATCCTTTTTCAAATTGAACGAAAGAAATCAGGACTGATTCATCAATTGTACGTCATCGGTTGCTTAGCACAACGTTATGAGAGCGATTTAAAAGAATCGCTGCCGGAAATTGACGGGATTTATCCGTTCGCAGAACTCAATAAGTTGTTGAATGTCAAGAAATTCGATTTATTGTGCCAAACAGAACGGGTGCTATCCACTCCTTCCCATTATGCTTATTTAAAAATATCGGAGGGTTGCGACCGCCAATGTTCGTACTGCGCCATCCCACTCATTCGTGGAAAACAGGTTTCCAAACCGGTTGAAATGATTGCGCAAGAAGCTGAAAATCTGGCTTCTAAGGGTGTAAAAGAGCTCATGCTCATTGCCCAAGACCTGACATATTACGGAATGGATTTGTATCAACGCCGCGATTTGGAACGTCTGCTCCGCCGCTTGGCGCAAATTCAGGGCATTGAATGGATTCGCCTCCATTACGCCTACCCCATCGGGTTCCCGTATGAAATTTTAGATGTAATGAACGAATATTCAAATATTTGCAAATATTTGGACATCCCGCTGCAACACATTAGCGAAAATATTCTAAAAAGCATGAACCGCGGCGGAAATCCCATGCAGACTTATAAACTCATTGAGAAAATCAGAAATAAAGTCCCGGGAATTGCATTGCGAACCACTTTAATTTCCGGTTATCCCACCGAAACAAAGGAAAACCACCAAGAACTGCTGAAATTTGTGAAAGATATGCGTTTTGAACGATTGGGGTTTTTCTCCTATTCACAAGAAGAAGGAACGCCCGCGTACCCGCTCGGCGACCCCATCAAACTCAAAGAGAAAAACCGAAGATTAGAAGAACTCATTAATTTACAAGAAGATATTTCATTAGAACTAAATAAAACCAAAGTCGGCAGCATCATGAAAGTAATCGTGGATGATGAGGAAGAAAACGGCTTTGTGGGAAGAACGGAATTTGATTCTCCCGAAGTAGATGATGCCGTAATCATTCAGAAAAATAAAAATATCAAAATTGGAGAGTTCTGTTCCGTCCTCATTCAAGATGCCGACAGATTCGACCTTTTTGGGAAACAAGTTTAAATATTAATAGTGTGTTTAGAATAATTGGAATCATACTGGGGGTTATTTTTGGTGGTTTTTGGGGAGCTGTTGCAGGCTATTTCATTGGTTCATTCATTGATAAGTTAGTCTTTTCAAAAATCAAAATTGAACATCATAGAACTTACAGCAGGTCAGATTTCAGTTCCACTTTGCTGATACTGTCTGCGGCAGTTATAAAAGCAGATGGACGTTTTGTAAAGTCTGAATTGTACTACCTCAAAGACTATTTTATCAAGACAATGGGACATGCTAGAGCCAGCGTAGCAATGGCGGAGATGCAAGAAATCTATCAGAACAATTACGATATTCCCGCTATATGCACTCAATTAAGAAAAAATTCCTCCATCCACGAAAGACTCCTTATTCTGCAATTCTTGTTCGGCTTAGCCGCTGCAGACGGGGAGATGCTCAATGCAGAAATTTTAGAAATCCAAAATATTGCCCAATGGGCAGGGATTAGCCAAAATGATTTTGAATCCATCAAGAGCATGTTCCTGAACAATCATCAATACTATCAACAAAGCACGAATTCCAATGGACGCAGCAGCTATTCGAGTTATGATTCCCTGAACAATGATTACAAAATCCTGGAAATATCCTCTGACGCAACCGATGATGAAGTAAAAAAAGCCTACCGAAGCCTCGCCAAAAAACACCATCCCGACCGTGTCAGCCATTTAGGGGAAGATATGCGTAAAGCCGCCGAAGAAAAATTTGCCAAACTCAATCAAGCATACGAAAACATTAAGATATCGCGAGGAATGAAATAAAAAAAACCCAATGAAAAGATTCACTTTATTCTTGCTCAATACAATCATTCTGAGCGGTTATTTATCCGCTCAAATCTGCGGCTGCACCGACCCGCTCGCCACGAACTATAATTCCGTGGCTGACACCAACGACGGAAGCTGTATCTATGATTCCATTTCCATTAATCCGGTCACTGCTTATACCCTTGACAATATCCTGAACGGCACATCGGGAATGATATTCTGGGAAGGCGGCTACTGGACTTTCAACGACCATCTCAACTTAAACCTCTATAAATTAGATTCAACGACAGGCGTAATTATCGACAGCATTCGCATTGCAGAAACCGGCAATTACGACACCGAGGAAATCTCACAAGATGCCGACTATCTATACTTCGGCGATTTTGGAAACAATAGTGGCAGTAGAATCGATTTGCGCATTTTAAAAATCAGTAAAGCCGGATTGTTAGCAAACAATTTTACCATTGATACCATCTTTTTTAATTACGAAGACCAAACCGATTTTACGCCGGCAAGTATGAACACCGACTACGACTGCGAGGCATTTATCGTCACCGCAGACAGTATATATCTATTTACCAAACAATGGATTACAAATGGAACGGCACTGTATGTATTGCCCAAAACGGCAGGACATCACGTGGCACATAAGCGCGATGCGTGCGCGGTGGACGGACTGATCACCGGTGCTACTTATCTCCGTGAAAAACAGCTTATTGTATTATGCGGTTACAACAACGCGCTGGCTCCTTTTTTCTTCTTGCTTTACGATTTCCCTGATGACCTTTTTTTTTCCGGTAACAAAAGAAAAATTAATATTGACCTTATCGGGCATCAAGTGGAAGCCATCGCCACGACCGATGCCCTCCATTACTACGTTACCAATGAATATTTCCAATACAGCTTGCTGACCACTCAACCTAAATTACAAAAATTCGACTTGTCTGCATATCTATCTAATTATCTACTTGATACAATAATACTGACTGAAGCCTGCGATTTGCCGCCCCTCACCATTTACCCCAACCCTGCCACTAACTATCTTTACCTCAAACCCTTTGAACCCTTTTGGGGAATGGATTATTTCATCTGTTCCAATTCGGGACAAGTGATCAGCAAGGGCAAAATCACCCAAAACGAAATTGTACTCCCCGCCACTCAAATGTCAAAAGGTAGCTACATTTTGACGATTAAAAACGGGAATAAAAAATATTCTGTCATTTTTTTTAAACAATGATAGTATAGAATGTTCGTTTAAGTCAATATAAGATTGAAATAGAATGGAATAAGATTTTGCTTTTTTTTCAAAAAATATGGAAACAAAACGTTTTATATCAAAATAATCATGTAAATTTGCAACGCATTATCCTCAAAAGAAATACTTATGGCTGATATTAATAAAATTAGAATTGTGCAAGATTTTCCCAAAAAAGGGATTAAGTTTTATGACATTACAACAATTATGAATGATGCAGCGACTTTCAGGAGTTATTTTGAAGAACTTCTCGAAGTGGCAAAAGAGATGAAACCGGATGTAATCGTCGCTTTAGAATCCAGAGGATTTTTCTTTGCACCATCCATCGCTTTGGCATTGAATATTCCTTTCGTTCCCATTCGCAAAGAGGGGAAATTGCCATATAGTACGTTTCGTGAAACTTACGATTTGGAATATGGTAGCGAAACCATTGAAATACACACCGACGCACTCAAACACAATCAGCGAGTTCTCCTTTTTGACGATGTTTTGGCAACCGGAGGCACCGGCGCAGCAGCCGTTGACCTAATCCAAAAATTCTCTCCCACTTATATCGCTGCCCTGTTTTTGATGGAATTGGCCGCATTACACGGAAAAGAAAAACTTAAAGTGGATGAAATCAAGTGTTTGCTGACCGTGTAACCATTTATTAATAAATTATATACAACAATTAAATATTAAAAACTTGTTTGAGCAAACTCAAACACAAACATTAAACTTATGGTAAATATAGATTGGAAAAACTTATCTTTTGGTTATGTTAAAACGAACTACAATGTTCGTTGCTACTACAGAAACGGAAAATGGGGAAAATTGGAGATATCTTCCTCCGAACAAGTTTCTATGCACATGGCTGCCACTTGTTTACACTACGGACAAGCAGCTTTCGAAGGCTTGAAATGCTACCGCGGTGCCGATAACAAAGTCCGCATTTTTAGATGGATTGAAAATTTCAAAAGATTGCAAAGCTCGGCAGAAACGATTATGTTGGCTCCCGTTCCAGAAGAAATTTTCAAAGAAGCATGCTGGAAAGCAGTTCAATTAAACTCAGAATTTATCCCGCCATACGGAAGTGGTGGAACATTATACTTACGTCCGTTGCTCATCGGTACCGGCGAAAAAGTCGGCGTGGCTCCGTCAGATGAATATCTGTTCATGATTTTTGTCACTCCGGTAGGTCCCTATTTTAAAGAAGGCTTCAAACCGGTTAAAATGCAATTGGTACGTGATTATGACCGTGCCGCACCAATGGGAACCGGTCACGTAAAAGTGGGCGGTAACTACGCTGCCAGCTTGCGCGCCGGCGAAAGAGCTCACAAAGAAGGCTATTCCGCATCCATCTTCGCTGATGCCAAAACCAAACAATATATCGACGAAGCCGGTCCCGCCAACTTCTTCGGTATCAAAGACGGAAAATACATTACCCCCGATTCCGGATCCATCCTCCCCTCCATTACCAATATGAGCTTGAGAGAATTGGCTGCCGATATGGGACTCGTTGTGGAAAGAAGACACGTGCCAATTGAAGAAATTGAAACATTCGAAGAAGCCGGCGCCTGCGGAACCGCCGCCGTTATCTCCCCTATCGGACTTATTGACGACCGCGATACCGGTAAAATTATCAAACTCGCTAAAGACGGACAACCCGGTCCTTGGTGCCAAAAATTGTATAACCGCTTGACAGGCATACAGTTCGGCGAACAAGAAGACAAGTTTGGATGGTGCGAAATCATTGATGTGGCCGATTAACATTCTTTAACAATAAAATAATATTTTTTAATGCTGACATCTGATTTTATGCTTACTTTTGCAGCGTTAAATAAATCTAATAATCAAAAAAAAAAAAAATGAAAAAATTATTTGGAATCCTTGCAGTATCAGCATTTTTATTCGCTTCTTGTGGTAACGCCGCTTCTGAACTGAATGCTTTAGCTGATTCATTAGAAAAAGTTGAAACTGCTATTGTAGAAGATACAACTGCTCAAGTTGAAGCTCCAGTTGACACAACTGCTCAAGCACAAGTTGAAACTCCTGTTGCTGAATAAGGATCCTTGTTAGCTAAAAAAAAGAGATGAATTTATTTTCATCTCTTTTTTTTTATAAAAACGAAAAAAATGGTCAAAAAAACCGCTTTTTTTCTCTCATTTTTCATCATCTGTATGATTTTGGTCGGATGTCATTCCGGTCAAAAACAAGATGATAAAATGATATTTCGATACAACGAAGCGAGTGGAATTACTACATTAGACCCTGCTTTTGCATCGGGACAAGCGGTCATTTGGGCATGCAATTTACTATATAACGGATTGGTAGATTTAGACGATTCCTTACGAATTGTGCCGGCGATCGCCAAAAAATGGGAAATCAGTGAGGATGGAACGACTTATACTTTTACCCTGCGAAACGATGTCTATTTCCACAATACCGATTATTTCCAATTTGCCAAACCCCGAAAAGTTGTTGCGGCAGATTTTGTATACAGCCTCAACCGAATCGTTGCCGCGGAAGTGGCTTCGCCCGGAGCGTGGGTATTTCAAAATATAGCCCGAAACAATGACGGAACTCCCTGCTTTACAGCACTCAACGACTCAACGCTACAAATTAAGCTCACTCACTATTTTCCACCATTTCTTGGAATCTTAGCCATGAAATATTGCTCCGTTGTTCCCCACGAAGCCGTGGAATATTTCGGACAAGATTTCAGACGTTTTCCCGTCGGCACCGGTCCCTTCCAATTCCAACTCTGGAAAGAGGGCATCAAATTAGTCCTGCGGAAAAATCCACACTATTTTGAAAAAGACGAAAACGGAATTCAATTACCCTACATTGATGGAGTCGCCATCTCTTTTATCGTTGATAAACAGTCTGTTTTCATGGAATTTATGAAAGGGTCGCTCGATTTTATGTCCGGCATCGAAGCGTGCTACAAAGACGCACTCCTTACCAAAGACGGTACACTTCAAGACAAATATCTCGACCAAATCAATATGATGACTGCCCCGTACCTCAACACAGAATATATCGGTTTTTTATTAAAAAATGACGGCAGCAATAACCCACTGCTTATTAAAGAGGTAAGGCAAGCCCTGAATTGGGGTTTTGACCGAGAAAAAATGGTTCGATATCTGCGAAACAACATTGGTTTTGCGGGCACTTCCGGTTTTGTACCGATGGGATTACCCTCCTTTGATGCACAACGCGTTGCCGGGTACAACTATAATCCCCAAAAAGCATTAGAATTATTGAAAAAAGCCGGCTTCCCCAATGGCAAGGGACTGCCTCCCATTCCCATTTCCGTGTCTGCCTCCTATCTCGATTTATGTCAGTACATTCAGCATGAGCTGGGAAAAATCGGGATTACGATAACGATTGACGTACAACAAGCAGCGCAACAACGCGAAATGATGCGTAGCTACCGACTACCGGCATTCAGAGGTTCGTGGATAGCCGACTACCCCGATGCCGAAAACTACTTGGCTCTTTTTTATTCCAAAAATCTACAACCCGACGGCTCCAACTATACGCATTATATTAATAATCAATATGATGCACTTTTTGAAAAATCCCAAACCGTGCTAAATGATTCTTTGCGCAACGACTACTACACCCGCTTGGATTCCATGCTGATGGAAGATGCCCCTGTTATGCTACTCTATTATGATAAAGTAATTCGTTTTACACAAAAAAATATATCGGGAATGAACCCAAGCCCGACTAATATGTTAGATTTAAGAAGAGTTAGAATACAAAAATGAATCAAGAAGTAATTACAATTCAATAATAATTAATTCATCAACATTATGTCAGAAAAAATATTATCCAAAGTAAAACCCGGCGTAGTTTACGGAAAAGGGTTACAAGAGATTTTCAGAATTGCCAAGCAAGAGAAGTTTGCCATTCCTGCGGTCAATGTTGTGGGGACAGATTCCGTTAATGCAGTTCTGGAAGCAGCACAAGTGGCACATTCGCCGATTATGGTTCAGTTTTCCAATGGAGGCGCACTGTTTTATTCAGGGAAGATATTATCGAATGAGGGAGAAAAAGCAGCCATTACCGGTGCCATTTCCGGTGCCATGCACATTCATCAAGTTGCTGAATTATATGGAGTTCCGGTTATTATTCATACCGACCATGCCGCCAAAAAACTGCTACCTTGGATTGACGGTTTATTAGATGCCGGTGAAGAATTCTATCGTACGCACGGCAAACCGCTTTTCAGTTCCCACATGTTGGATTTGTCGGCTGAACCGCTCAAAGAAAACATTGAAATTTGTAAAAAGTATTTGGCAAGAATGGCAAAAATAGAGATGGTTTTGGAAATTGAATTAGGCATTACCGGCGGCGAAGAAGACGGCGTTGACAATACCGGTATTGATAGTGCGCGGCTCTACACACAGCCCGAAGACGTGGCGTTTGCTTACGAGGAATTATCAAAAATCAGTCCGAATTTTACGATTGCCGCTTCATTCGGAAATGTTCACGGCGTTTATAAACCGGGAAACGTTAAGTTAGAGCCCATCATTTTGCATAATTCCCAAAAATTCATTGAAGAAAAATACAAAACGACTGCAAATCCGGTCAATTTTGTTTTCCACGGAGGTTCCGGTTCCGAACCTGCAAAAATCAAAGAAGCGATTGGCTATGGCGTTATCAAGATGAATATTGATACCGATACACAATGGGCTTTTTGGGAAGGAGTTATGAATTATTACAAGAAATATCAAGACTACCTGCAAGCACAAATTGGCAATCCCGAAGGCGAGGACAAACCCAATAAAAAATACTACGACCCACGCAAATTCCTACGCGAAGGTGAATTAGGCATGATTAAAAGATTACAAATTGCATTTGAAGATTTGAATGCCATCAACCGTTGTTAATCAAAGCAACAGGCAATCGCATACCACATTTGTTATTTGATTTTTGATATGGACGTATTAATTGAATACGTCCATATTAATATGTGGTGTCGTGGTATTGGCATTGGGTTCATCGGGCAAACAACCATATTCGTTTCCCTCAAAACCATCAGGCGGCGCAAATTGGTAACGTGGATCTTTTGGATTATCTGCAATTTGCTTATACGGCAAGTTCGGGTCGGTGTAGCACTTCTGCATAAAAAGTCCGAACACCGGCATGGCGGCGCGGGCTCCTTGACCATATTCCATGGAGGTAAAGTGCGCGGCACGGTCATCACAGCCCACCCATACACCACACGTTAATGAAGGGGAATAGCCCACAAACCACGAATCGGAATGATTGTCGGTTGTACCGGTTTTTCCTGCCAGCGGGAAATTCAATCCATATTGGCTGATCAGCCGACGACCGGTGCCATATTCAACAACCCCTTTCATCAAACATACCGTCTGATATGCCAACAATTGACTCATCGCCTCGTGGGTTTCAGGAATTTTTGTATAAATGACATTATCATCTTTATCACAAATTTTTGAAATAAAATAAGGCTCAATATAAACACCTTTATTGGCGAAGCAGTTAATGGCACCGACCTGTTCATATAGGGATAATTCGCACGCGCCCAAACTAATAGAAGGTACGGCAGGAATCGGAGATTGAACACCCATTTTCCTTACCAATTCAATAACTGCATATTGTCGCCCATATTCAGGACGAGTGATAAGATAGGCAGAGACATTATTCAGTGATTGTGCCAATGCTTCACGGAGCAGAACATTTTGGTTCGGTTTATACTTCCCAACGGGGATAGACCACGTAGTTCCTTCAGGTAATCGAACCGAAACAGAGGTATTGTTCACCATTGAGCAAGGGTCTAACTCTCCATTGCTATTCTCCATGGCACTTGCATAGACGTAGGGTTTGAAAGTAGAACCCACTTGGCGGCGGGAGCCGGTAACATGGTCAAATTGGAATGATGAATAGTTCATTCCACCCACGTAGGCTTTCACTTTTCCTGTTGAGGGTTCCATTGCCATAAACCCGCACTGCAAGAAAGATTTCATATAACGAATAGAATCCATGGGGGACATTATAGTATCAATTTGCGAATAACCGTTTTGAGATAAAACTTTCATTTTAACTCTTCTATTAAACGCGTTCTTTATAGCTGCTTCGGAAGCACCACTTTTTCGTAATTGTGCGTAACGGGGACTGCGTTTCATGGCAGCGTTTAAAATATTATCTGTTTCTTTTTGAGAAAGCCGATAAAAGGGCGCATTTTCATTTCTTTTCAGTTGTTGAAAAAAAATTGGTTGCAATTTTCCGTTCACGTGCTCTTCAACGGAAGCTTCAGCATATTCCTGCATTGTGGCATCAATGGTGGTATAAATTTTCAGACCGTCCTTATATATATTGTATTGGTCGCCATTCTTTTTAAAATTTTCCTTTTGAGCGAAGAAATTAGTCAGATATATGCGCAGATATTCGCGCAAATAGGTTGCTTGACCAACAGCATGTCCTTCCTTGGCATATTTCGACATATCCAAGATTTCATTTTTTTCTTTATCTGCCACCTCATCGGTAATAAAATCGTATTTATTCATTTGAGAAATCACCACATTTCGTCTTTGTGTGGCAGCATCTGGATGCATCAAAGGATCATAATCCCCGGGAGCTTTGAGCAGGCCCACCAGCATCGCAGATTCAGGAATGGTAAGTTTATCAGGAGTAGTGGAAAAATAGCGTTTGGCGGCAGTTTCAATTCCCATGGCTTGATGTGAGAAATCGACGGTATTAAGATACATCGTAATTATCTCATTTTTAGAATATTCTCGTTCCAGTTTCACGGCAACAATCCATTCTCGCAACTTGGAAACCACGAGATTTCCTTCTCGCGGATAGAGATTCTTGGCTAATTGTTGCGTAATGGTACTGCCCCCTCCGGCTTTGCTTCCGGTCATTACTCCTATGCCCACTCTCACCAAAGCTTTAAAATCAATACCGGAATGTTTATAAAAGCGTGAATCTTCAGTAGCAATCAAGGCATTCAAGAGATTTTTAGAGAGGTCCCCGTATCTGCAATTAGAACGATTTTCATAATAATATCGACCTAACTCCTTTCCATCGGCAGAATAGACAATCGTTGCCAATTGATTCTTTTCGATGTCCTTTTCCAACTGCTCAACGCTGGGAATATCCAACGCAATCCAGACAAAAGCAATTAATACTACCAGAAAAGAAAATCCGTAAAAACACCAAAACGGGGCAATCCATTTTGAACGTTTTAAGGTCGAATTATCTCGCTTCGATTTTCTGATATCTCTCTTTTTACCGTTATTATCAGATACATACATATAAAAATGGTCTTTATTTTATTGAATCAAACAATCTGCAAAATTACAGATAAATTTATAATAAACATAGTATAAAATAAAATATACCGAAAAACAAATTACTATATTTTTATGCATGGAATAAATATGTATTTTTGCAGCAAATTTAAAATTAAAGAAATGGACGTAAATATAAAAGAAAAAATCGACAAATTGCTGAGTGAGATTAATTCCGAGACAGATTTAAACAAAAAAATGGAGCATTTATATTATGTTTTATTACAAGCCGACTATTGCATTGGGACATTGCAAGAGGAACAGAAGCAATACGAGAACAACAACAGTTACTAAAAAGCAGAAAGTTTTTTTTTAAAATAAATTTAAAGCTATTATTTTTAGAAAAAAAGTTGTATTTTTGCCGCCCGAAAAAACCGATTATTATCTTGCTGTTAGAAAGATAAAATAAGTAGAAATCGAAACATATAGGTGAAGATATGTTTCACAAAAAAATGAAAATGAACACATTAAGTTACAAAACAATTTCGGCAAACGAGCAAATCGTAAAAAAAGAGTGGGTTGTCATTGATGCAGAAAATGCAGTAGTTGGACGCCTTTCTACCGTAGTAGCCCGTATTTTACGCGGAAAAACGAAAACTTATTACACTCCTCATTTCGATTGTGGGGATAATGTAATTATTATTAATGCCGATAAGGTAAGATTTACCGGCAAAAAGTTGACAGACAAAATGTATGTCAGACATACCGGTTACCCGGGCGGACAACGTTTCAGAACTCCGAGAGAAGTTTTGCAGAAAAACCCGATTGGTATCTTAGAACATGCGGTCAGAGGGATGCTTCCCAAAAACAGATTGGGGGATCAATTATATCGCAATTTATACGTTTATGCCGGTTCGGAACACCCGCACGAAGGTCAACAACCCAAATTAATAAACATTAACGAAATCAAATAGTAAAAATGGAAATCACCAATACAATCGGAAGAAGAAAAACGGCTGTTGCCCGTATTTATATGAAAAAAGGCAGTGGTCAAATCACGATTAACAAACGCGATTATAAAGAATATTTTCCTTTGGCAACTACACAATATGTTGTCACTCAGCCTTTGGCAATTGTCGGCGTAGAAGGTCAATATGACATCAAAGCAAATTTGGACGGTGGTGGAATGACCGGTCAGGCAGAGGCACTTCGCTTAGCTATTTCAAGAGCTTTGGTAGAACTTTTCCCTGACGTTCGTCCGGCATTAAAAACCAAAGGCTTACTTCGCCGTGACCCACGTATGGTTGAACGTAAAAAACCGGGACAACCGAAAGCACGTAAGAGATTCCAATTCAGTAAACGTTAATCCCGTTTGCTATTTGCGATTATCGCGCATAGTTTAGTATCGAAATTGCCGAGACTTCGTTTGAACTACCAGGCAATTGATTTTAAGAACGTAAACAATTATTAAAAAATGACAAATAAAGTAGAATTTAAAGAATTATTAGATGCAGGTTGTCACTTTGGACACCTCAAAAGAAAATGGAATCCTTATATGGCTCCTTATATTTTTATGGAGAAAAACGGAATTCACATTATTGATTTATACAAAACTTCCGAAAAAATCGACGAAGCTTGTGCCGTTGCAAAACAAATTGCCAAATCAGGCAGAAAGATTTTATTTGTAGCTACCAAGAAACAAGCCAAAGATACCGTTGCCGAATTAGTAAAAGCAGTCGGAATGCCTTACGTTACAGAACGTTGGCCTGGCGGTATGCTGACAAACTTCTTCACCATCAGAAAAGCTGTCAAAAAAATGAGCGACATTGACCACCAAATGGCAAGTCCCCTTTTCAACAACCTTTCTAAAAGAGAAAAATTACAAATCCAACGTGAAAGAGCTAAATTAGAGAAGAACTTAGGCTCAATCGCTGACTTGTCAAGACTTCCCGCAGCCGTTTTCATCGTTGATATTTTGAAAGAACACATCGCCGTAGCTGAAGCTCATCGCCTCAACATCCCTACATTGGCTATCGTAGATACCAATTCCAATCCTAATCTTGTTGATTTCCCAATCCCTGCTAACGACGATGCCTCTAAATCTATTACCGTTATTGTAAAAGCTGTTTGTGATGCCATCGCAGAAGGTGCCGCAGAAAGAAAATATGATAAAGAAAATGCAGTGGAAGAAGAGACTGATGCCCTCCGCGACGGAAACAAAGTTCTCGCCGTTGACGATGACGAAACCGCTGAAGTTGCCGCCAAAGAAATTGCAAAGAGCTTAAAGAAAATTAAAGACGTAAACACCGAAGATAGTGAAGATGGAACCATTCGCAAAAAAAGACCCACTATCAAAAAAGCCCCTTCCAAATCCGGCACCTCTAAGAAAAATTAATGTATAACGAATAAATTAAATATTATGACAATAACTGCCGCAGAAGTAAACAAACTCAGAATAGCCACCGGTGTGGGTATGATGGATTGTAAACACGCATTGGTCGAAGCAGAAGGCGACTTTGATAAAGCTATCGACATTTTGAGAAAAAAAGGACAAAAAGTTGCCGCAAAACGCGCCGACCGTAGTGCTAACGAAGGTCGCGTCATTGCAAAAGTAAACGAAACTAAAAATAAAGGCTACATCTTAGTAGTTAGTTGTGAAACCGACTTCGTTGGGAAAAATGCCGATTTTGTTGCTTTAAGCGAAAAAATTATCAATGCCGCTATGTCAAAAGAGATTCATACAAAAGAAGAATTAATCAATCTTACCATTGATGGGTTGACCGTTGCAGACCTTCTTCTTGAAATGACCGGCAAAACAGGCGAAAAAATTGAAATACCGGCTTACAACGTAATCGAAGCACCCCTCGTTTCTGCCTATAACCACAATGGAAACCGCATCGCTACCATCGCCGGTTTTAACATGACAGGCGAAAAAGTGGAAGCTGCCGGTCACGAAGTAGCTCTTCAAATCGCAGCTATGAATCCTATCGCTCTAAACGAAGAATCCATTCCGCAAGAAACCATCGAACACGAATTGGAAATCGCTCGCGAAACCATTCGCCAAGAAGGAAAACCGGAAAACATGGTTGAGAAAATTGCCCAAGGCAAATTAAACAAATTCTTCAAAGAAAATACTTTAATGTATCAAGAATTTATCAACGATAGCAAATTGTCAGTCGCCGATTTCTTGAAACAAACAGATGCCAACCTTACTTGTACAGGTTTTATCCGCTTACAATTAGGTGCATAAGTTATCATTTATCATCTACTAAAAAGGCTGCCCATTTGGACAGCCTTTTTTTATAATTGCCAACCAATCGCAATAATCGCCAAAGTAATCACCGTAATTAAAATTTCACGCACTACACTTATCCGCTTGCTCTCAACATAGATGGAAAAAAAGACAGATAACGGAACCAAAAAATATGAAAACGACTGAGGGAAAGTAACATTTGTCGTAAAAAACATGAACAAAACAGAGATAAACAGCAAATTTAAAGACAATAACTTCTTGCGCGCTACAATCAGCTTATTGTCAAAAAGTAACTTTAACCTGATTATAATATAGATGATGGATACAACAAATATAGAAATAGCAGCAATAGACCAATAACTGAGCCGAAGAGATACAAAAAGAGGAAAACTAAAACGAAATTGAGCATATGTATCCAACAAATCAGCCAAATCACCAATAAAATAATGGTAAGCTATTAAGTAAATGTAAGGAATCAATAACCCGACAAAAACAATAATAATATCCCGAAACTTATTATAACGATTCACTACTGCCGAAAAAATGACATACAATATCAATAATAATGCGGAAATATCATACAACGAAGCAACTCCGATCAGTATACCGGACAATAATACCTTGTTTTTAATATTGGAATCTGAGTAATCGGAATGAAGCAGTAGCAACAATACTATCAAAAAATTAATAATAAAAGAAGGCGATAACGGCAAGAAAAAGTTACCTCCGACAAAGAAAATCAGCAACCAAACTGCCGGTAAAAAAGTCCGCGATTCAATAAAATTACTATTCATAAAAAAACGCGACAAGAGTATCAACTGAACGATTAACAGCGCAAGAACAATACTCTGCGAAAGCAACTTATATCCGACTAATAATTGGTGCAACGAAGTAGCATAAGGCAAGCCCGAACCTGCATTCGTAATCCATTCCGTGCTGGTAAAAAATTGAAATCCAAGTACCCCTAACAGTCCTATAATAAGGACGAGCTGAAAAGATTTATTTTTTTGAATCAGATAAAACATTATGTCATTTTTGAATCGCAAAAGTAACATATTTATTTTAATTACACTCAAAAAATTATGTCTGATTATTGATTCAAAGTAACTAATAATAAATTTACATAAAAAGAAAAATAATATTTTATTATAAAGTTTTTTTTAGTATTTTTGCCCTCAAAATTATCGAAATAATCAAATAATATAAAATCACGGAATTAATATGAAAAGTAGAGTTTTTTTGAGTTCTTTATTAATTGTTATTGCATTAATACTCACGTTTTTAGTTGCTAAATCAATTATGAGACCGGCAAAGTTTTCTGAAGTATATAATGAACGTATTTCAATGAATGAAAATAGAATGACCATCATCTCCGAGTTGCAAAAAATGTATCGAAAAGAAAATGGCGAATTTGCCACGAATGTTGACCAACTCGTGAATTTTTACGAAAAGGGTTCATTTATCGTGACATCTTTGCAAAAAAATGTTGATTCTATTCCTGAAAAATTATCTATGGAAGAAGCCGAAGCACAAGGTTTTTACAAAAGAATAGAAACCAAGATCTTAGTCAAAGACAAAATGAAAGACATCTTAGACGATATCAACAAACAAAAGTCATCCCCTATTGAAATGAAAGATTTTCAATACATTCCTTATGGTGACAATCAACAAAAATATGAGATCAATATATGCCACACCGATTCCGCGGCGATCAAATATGCTATTTATATTCCCGTTGATGTTCTTCTTCAAAATTTTGACCGTTCCCTCCTTCCCGAAGATGCCAATATTTTCCAACGCGCAACCAGCAGCCTATTATACAAAGACTTACTTAACGAATCATTGTACTACAAGAAATTAAAAGGAGGTGCTGAAGAAGATTATAATATGAATCCAAAATGGACGGGATTGCAATTAGGCGATACAGTGAAATATTCTGAAGACATCATCCGAATTAATCTTCCAACTCAGAAGAAAAATCATTCCGAAGAATAATCCCGGAAATGAAATATTTGCCCTGTATTGAACTTGCAACCAATGGATTTGCCTTCTTCAAGGCACTTACCAATTCACATTTTATATATCAAACTTTTCCAAATGAGAAGTTCAATACATTGTACCAAGAACTGACCGCTTTTTTTGAATTATCAGAAAACGAAAACAGGGAAATTTTAGTTACTTTAAACAATAATCAACCTCCGTTGCTGGTGCCATCTGCCCTCTATCACGCCCCCGCCTCTACGTACCTGAAATCCCAATTTGACTTGGAAGATAATGATTCCATTTTTAAAGATGATATCGAAGAGTATAAATCTCTCTATTTTTATCCGAATAATAGAATTAGACCACTCACTTCTTCCCCACTGAACCCTTCATTTCGCCATACAACTTCTGCGCTCTATGAATATCTCCGACAGCATAATCATGCCCATTCCCACAAACTTGTGTTGTTCTTTCGCGACCTTCATACCGTTGATTATGTGGCACTAAAAAACGGCAAATTATTGATCATAAACTCTTTTACATACACTTCACAGCATGATGTTCTTTATTTCATTCTAAATTTTGCAAAACAAAACGACATCCATGCTGAGGATTTTCTTATTCTCCTTTCGGGCGATGTGGTCACTCCGCAGCCACTTGATGAAATGTTGTCCAAGTACCTTCCTCATGTGGAATGGGCAACTTATAATGAAGATATTACCATAGAAACTTCCGACAGACAACCGATAGATCCTTATCAGTGTATTCACTTATTACCCTTTTAATTAACTGTATATGAGAATAATAGGAGGTAAAAATAAAGGAAGGAGAATTGTGGCACCTACGAATTTGCCGGTGCGCCCAACCACAGATTTAGGCAAAGAGAGTCTGTTCAATATTCTTAATAACTACTTCTATTTCAATAATATTACGGTGATGGATTTATTTGCCGGCACGGGGAATATCAGTTTTGAATTTGCCTCCCGCGATGCCATTTCCGTTCTTGCCATTGATGAACATCAACCTTGCATTGATTTTATCAAAAAAACGGCGGCTCAACTGCAATATACCAATCTCACTGCCATTAAAGCCGATGCCTTTCAATATTTGGAACGCCATCGCCAACCTGTCAATATCATCTTTGCCGATCCTCCTTACGATTTGGAAAATATAGAAAAAATTCCGGAAATTGTTTTTAGCAGAGGACTGTTAAAACCAGATGGCTGGCTGATTATTGAACATGCAAAAAACCAGGATTTTTCCAAACATGACAATTTCTACCAACAGCGTAATTACGGAAAATTGAATTTTTCATTCTTTAGCAATTTCACGGAAAAATCTGCGAATAATAGCGAAGAAAAAGAATAAATATAGAATTAATGAAGAGAATCACTGATATAGTTGTCGTTGCGATTATAGTAGGCATAGTTTCTGTTTTTGCTTTTATACCGGCGGCTTTACAAGGTTTTAACACGCTAACCACCGAGCACGGGATGTTAATGAGTTTTGGCAAGTTTGCCATTTTGGCTACTTTTGGCGAAATGCTGGCACTTCGGATTCGGAAAGGGCATTACGCCGAAAAAGGTTTTGGGATTCTCCCCCGCATGCTGGTATGGGGAATTTTAGGCATGGGCATTGCGATGTCAATGATGATTTTTAAAGCCGGAACCGTCCAATTTCTTAACAACTTGGGGTTGGAACAAGCGGCAGATTGGTTTGCCGGAGATCTGAGTTGGGGAAAATTATTTGTTGCTTTTTGTGTCAGTGTCTTGATGAATAGTATTTTTGCGCCCGTTTTCATGACGCTGCATAAAATTACCGATATTCACATTCAAGAAACGGGAGGGACACTTCGCGGTTTTTTCTCACGTCCCATCGCATTTCAGAATATTTTAGCTAATAAAATTAATTGGAATATCCAATGGGGATTTATTTTTAAAAAGACGATTCCCCTCTTTTGGTATCCCGCACATACCATTACTTTTTTGCTGCCCGGCAACTATCAAGTGCTTTTTGCAGCCGCATTGGGAGTTGTTTTAGGACTGATTTTAAGTATTAAAAAATAGAAAAAATTCAATTTTACTTCACATTTATTCGCGAATAACGGCAAAGTTGTAATTATCAATAAAGCGAATAATACGTGACGGTTTATAATCGGTAGAATCGTTGTATTCAAGCGGAACTATATAATCGACACTGTCCAAGATTTTCTCTGAAATATCAGAAAAAATGGCAGGTGCAGGCGAATCAGAAATATTGGCAGAAGTGGATACCAATGGACGGTTCAGTCGTTGGATCAGTCGTTTGCAAAAACAATCTCTGACAATACGAATAGCAATACTGCCGTCGCGCGGAATCATTATTTGGGGCAGATTATAGGCAGAAGGATAAATAAAAGTGGTAGGACGTTCCACATTGGGCAATAAATCCCAAGCAATTAAAGGAATATGCTCAACATAAAGAGGTAATTTTTCAATTTGATCCAATAAAACCAACATATTCTTACTTTCCTGCCGCTGTTTGATTCGATAAATCTTCTCAACGGCACGCTCATTGGTAGCATCACAGCCAAGCCCCCAAACTGTATCTGTCGGATAGAGAATGACTTTCCCTTCTAATAACAGCTCCACACATTTTTGAATTTCTTCCTGCATAGTGCAATTTTTTACGGCGCAAAATTACAATTATTTTTTTATATAAAATGATAAATAATTCTCTTTAAATAAAATGCTCATTTGCCCTTTCGGACAAATGAGCATCAACCAATAAAAATTATAGAAATTATTGTTTAACGATTTTAACCATTTCAGTAGCTTTCAAATCATTCCATCTGATGAAATAAATTCCTGATTTTAAGTTTGTTAAATCGAGAATCATTCGATTATCCAAGATGGTGGCAGGCATATTGACCAATCTGCCGGAGAAGTCGAAAGCGGAAAATTGATTCATATTGATGTCTTGTTCGGCTTCGATAGTCACAAAATCAGTGGCAGGAACAGGAAATACATTGAAATTGGCGTCATTGTTTTCGGCAATTCCCACTCCGGTATTTCCGGCAGGGATAGCAACGCCGGTATTTTCGTATGCACATTCCAACCATTGTGCATCATAACCACCTGAAGTATTTGTGGTCATTCTTACTTTCGCCCAACCATAGTACATGCTTCCGTTTAACAGAAAACGAAATCCCACATATGAATCTGCATTCAAAGGTAAAAGTGGAATATCGTTCTCCATATTATTGATTAAATAGGCATCTCCCCATCCAAGCCAATTACCATTGGCTCCAATAGAAGTATTAGCGGACAATGATTGTACCAAATCCCAACCACTGTCGGCAGTACCTGCAGCCCAAACGTTATTGCCATTGTCGCCGCCAACGAAAATTATCGTACAATATGGGCATTGAGCGTTGGAATTTGAAATCATGAAACCATCAGTTAAGGAAAACTCGAGCGTCCCGTCATTGTTGAAATCAATGCCATAAGCCTGACTACTATTATTATTGTAATCCACATACGTACCGTTTCCGATTGTTCCGATAACCACTCCTGCGCGCAAAGAGGTGAAACTTGTCAATGCCGCTACCGCCAATAATACCACAAAAATTCTTTTAAAATTTGAAATTCTTTTACTCATATAGATAAAGTTTTAAAGTTAATAATGCGATACTGACAAAGAAACCGAAAATATGTTGCCATCTACAAGTTCAATTAGTAAAGTTATAAAAAATAGTATTACATTTGCACGTGTTTTCATGTCGAAACAAATCAATCATGAATTTTTTATAACTAATTTATTATCAATATAATGCTGAAAGATTTTTTATTAGTAGGAATAGGCGGCGGCATCGGGAGTATGCTTCGTTATGGAATAATGTTACTTGCAAAATTTTTTACTTTTCCCTCAACCGTTGGAACAATTTTCGTGAATATTGTCGGTTCGTTAGTGATTGGGGTTTTGCTGGCGACATGTGATAAAAACAGTTGGCAATTGTTGTTAGCCATTGGATTGTGCGGTGGGTTTACGACTTTTTCGACTTTTTCGTCACAAACGGTTGAGCTATTGAGAAGCGGTCAGACTTTCACAGGGATAGTTTATATAGTAAGTTCGGTCGTGCTATGTCTTATGGCGGTATGGGCAGGTTTGTATGTAGGAGAAAAAATCATGCAGGCGTCGGTTGTGGGATAATTTTAAGAGACAAACTTTTGCGGTGCATATGAGTATTTTGGCGAGAATGTGTGCGTTTGTTTGCGAGAGGGATGGGAGCGGATACCCCGCAGCAGCGGCGGAATCATGAGAATAAAAGATGTTTTTTAATTCCGCTGCGAGGAGTATAAGCGGACAGCCCAACGGCGTGCGTGGGACGAAGGGCGGGAAGCCGCTCGCCCAAAAAAGAAATGAAAAACAAATTGTCCAAAAAAAGTTCAGAATCACCCAAGAAGCTCAAAAAATATCCGTAAATTTGC
>JALNYF010000015.1 GCA_023229985.1 Bacteroidales bacterium
ACCCCTAGCGTTCAAGTGTTTATAATATTGCTTAAAGAAGGGAGGCAATGTTTCTCAGAGTAATTTAGTTATTTTCAGAACAGTCAGGATATCGTTGGTCGCACGAAATTTAATTTCAAAGCCTGCGAAGTTGAATCCGTATATTCGTTCAGGGTCGTGTTGATAAGCCGGGCGAGGGTCTTGCGCTAAGATATCCACAATTTCTTTTCGGATGGGAGAAGCAATCACATTGACTATTAATAACTTATAATGATTTTTTATAAAAAAATGATTGTCAGGTCAAAATAATTCAACAAAAAAATGAATAAGTCAACATATTACTACAAAATTAAAACGAAGTTAATTAGTTGTAATAATTTGTATTACAATGTATTAAATAATAAAGTTGCAAAGTGTCAAATATGAGTAGGTTTGAATATCTTGCATGTTTTTGGAAAAACATCTTGATATTTTTAGTTATTGTTAATGAGTTCAATTCAATCTTGCAAACGATAACGCTCTGCAATGATAGTAGTTTTTTCCCCCACAAAGAGGGCATATTGTTCTTTTACTGAATTGCCGAATTTTAAACGTTATCAGCATTCATTTTTACGCAAAAAGCGGATTCAACCTTGAAGTTAAATCCGCTCTCGATAGCATGATTTGCTTATTCTTCGTATTCGTAATAAGAGGTATAGTAATATCCGCCATCCCCATAAAAAGTTCTTTCGATGGGGAATTTTCCATCATATTTATAGGTATAAGAGGACTCATAATAACCACCTTCACTATCTTCGCTAACATATTTGGTAATGTTATTCTTTGAATTCACCAGTTCATCACCTTCACTTAAAGATCTATAGAAAGGGTTAGGGTTTTTGTCGTATGAATAAGTACACGTCGAAGTGAAAAATTGGCCGGAAACGTTATATTCGCAATCCATTTTTTTAACGTTATCGCCGTCCCATTCGTAATTGTAAGTGTAAGTTTCCGTAGAGGATTTCGTGCCAAAGGTTGCTCGATTTTTGACAATGTCTCTTTTTACAGATTCATTCATAACAGGATCCGTAAAAATCGCATCCAATCCGGTAAAAGCTCTGATAGCGTTCCCACTGTTATCATAAAATGTTACCGTAACTTTTGATATTTTACTTCCATCGTGTTCAAAAGTAAATGATGAATAAAGTTCATTTGACGAAAAGAATTCCGCTTTTGTTACTTTTCCCCCGTCATAGGTGTATTCTAGTTTATCGCCATTTGAATAACGTACGGTTTTCAATTGTTTTCCGTCATATTCAAAATTCCTGAAATCACCATTTTCATCAACGATTTTGGACAATAAATTTTTGTCCCACGTCCATGATTCTTGAAGATTTTTTCCGTTAGAATTGCTACTTTGGTAGAAAATTCTGCTAATTTTTTCTTTCGGGTTGTAAACGCCCTCTTTTGTACAAGCTGACAGGATAACGCAAAGCGCAGCAATCAGCAATAAAACATAATTTTTTTTCATAATTGTTCTGTTTTTAATTTGTAATTGATTTATCGGGGCAAATATAGTACTTTTTTAATAACAGAACTTATGATTATTTATTTTTAATATATTTTAACAGAAAAAAACGAATTGGTCATTATAACCCCTAGCGTTCAAGTGTTTATAATATTGCTTAAAGAAGGGAGGCAATGTTTCTCAGAGTAATTTAGTTATTTTCAGAACAGTCAGGATATCGTTGGTCGCACGAAATTTAATTTCAAAGCCGGCGTAGTTGAATCCGTATATTCGTTCAGGGTCGTGTTGATAAGCCGGGCGAGGGTCTTGCGCTAAGATATCCACGATTTCTTTCCGGATGGGAGAAGCGATGGAAGGTGCAATTTTGTCGGGTAGTACCACTTGTAGAAGAGGTTTGTCGTGAGTATCTGTAAAGCCTCCGGTTGCGTTCGGGATGCAATCGGTAAAGGGCAGATAAGGTTTAATGTCGTAAATGGGGGTTCCATTCATCATGTCGGCACCGGAAATGAGAAGGACGGTTCCGTTAATATTTTCTTTTTCAATACTTTCCAATTTAACGCAAGAGAGTGCCAATGCGTTGGGGCGGAAAGAGGAGCGAGAAGCAAAAACGCCGATACGTTCATTGCCGCCCAATCGTGGAGGGCGGATGGTAGGCGACCACGAGGCGCGTTCATTTTCCGAAAATCCCCAAATCAGCCAAAGATGCGAAAATTCTGCTAATCCGCGCAGGGCATCCTCATTTCGATATTCGGGTTCAAAGATGATATAAGCTTTCAACGAAGGGATTAATCCGCTTTGTCGCGGAATACCAAATTTCGAGGGAAAGTTACTTTTAACCCGTGCAATAACTTTTAATTCCATTGTTAATGGCTGCCGCAACCGTGTTGAGGACAGCCGCCGCAGCCCGAATTTTTCTTCGTTTGTTTGCAGCACGTAGGCAATTTTTCGCGAGCCGTGGCATCAGCCTTTACACTGTCCCCATTAAATCCCAATTTGCCAATTCCCTGCCGAATCGCGTCCGGATTGGTTTTAGAAGAATCATAAACAACTGTCAGTTTAGAAGTTTTCATATCATAGCTGCACTGTTTTACACCCTTCCATTGTGGAACATTTTCCATCATAATATTCTTGCATTTCTCGGAAACTCCGTTCGTTTGAATTTCTACTGTGCGGAGTGTTCCACTTTGCGCTTGGACGGAAAATCCAATGAATGTAATGATTACAAGTATCCAAAAACGTTTCATTTTGTATATATTTTTAGGTTTTCAATTTTATGGGGCAAATGTACATGATTTTTTTGAATAAGAAGTGTGTTTATTTCTGTTCAGCGAGGGAAGGAATACAATATATCATTAAGGATTGTTCATCTGCAAAAGTGATATATTACGATGTTTATAAGTTCAATTAGTAAAGTTATAAAAATAAGAAGAAAAAAAGGCTGACCCAAAAAGTCAGCCCCAAAAGTGATAAATTTGTAAATTCAATCTCCTACAAAAGAAAAAACAAATGAAACACTTGATTGAGGAGCAAAGATACACAATTTATCGAATGCACAAAGAACATAGAACGCAACAAGAAATTGCCCGATTTATAGGCGTTTCGCAAGCTACTATCAGTAAAGAACTGTCCCGGAATAGGAATAGTTTGGGACATTATTCGGCAAAAGATGCACAAATGTTTGCCAAAATGCGGAAAGAAAGATATGTAAAAAAAAGAAAATTTTCTTCCAAAGTGGAAACATTTATAAGAGATAAGTTACAAAAAGAGCAATGGTCTCCGGAGCAGATAAAAGGGTATGCCGATGCGAACGGATTAAGTATGATATCTGTTGAATGGATATATCATTTTATTAGAGAAGATAAGCACTCGGGAGGAACTCTTTATAAGCATTGTCGCCATCGGCTAAAACATCGAAAGCGATATGTTGGAGCGGGAGTTCAACATATTCCCAACCGTGTTTCTATACACGAAAGACCTAGTTGTATTAATGATAGAGAAGAGTTTGGTCATTGGGAAATGGATTTGATAGAGAATGGTAAAGACTTTATTATCACATTAGTAGAAAGAAAAACAAGATATCTGTTAATGGCTAAACTTCTTAATGGAAAAAAGGCTGGAGAAGTCGCTAAAATGGCTGTTAAACTCTTGCTGCCATACAAAAACAATGTCATCTCCATCACCACCGACAATGGAGGTGAATTTGTTAAGCATGAATGGATTAGCGATAAATTGAAAGCACCTGTTTTCTTTGCAGATCCTTATTCTTCTTGGCAAAAAGGGAGTATTGAAAACATGAACAAACTTATTCGGCAATATATCCCCAAAAATTCTTCAATTAAAAACTTGGTATTCAATGATTTAATAAAAATTCAAATTAAAATTAATAATCGTCCGAGAAAAAATTTACATTTTATCTCTCCCTCCTCTTTATTTTATAACTTTGCATGTTGAATCTATAGTTTTTTGTTTTGGAATGAAATTCCGTAAAAAGTAGTATTTTTGCCGTTTCGGAAAAAGATAGAGCAACTAAAATAATATCCCATGAATTTTATAGAAGAAATCATTGAAAAAGACATAGAAAACAGAAAGAACGATGCGAAAGTACACACCCGATTTCCGCCGGAACCGAATGGATATTTGCATATTGGACATGCGAAATCTATTTGTTTAAACTTTGGTTTGGCGAAAAAATATAACGGTTTGTGCAATCTCCGGTTTGATGATACCAATCCGGTAAAGGAAGATGTGGAGTATGTGGATTCTATCAAAGAAGATATTCAATGGTTGGGATTTCAATGGGCTGAGGAGCACTATGCCTCCGATTATTTTGAACAGCTTTATATTTGGGCAGAAGATTTGATACAGAGAGGATTGGCCTACGTTGATGACCAAACACAGGAAGAAATCAGTGCCGGTCGGGGAGTACCCACTAAGCCCGGGACAGAAAGTCCGTACCGGAATCGCACCGTAGAAGAGAATTTGGATCTATTCCGCAGAATGCGCGCCGGCGAATTTGCCGATGGGACGAAAGTGTTGCGTGCCAAAACGGGCATGTCGTCCCCCAATATGCACATGCGCGACCCGATTATGTACAGAATTTTGCATACTGCTCACCACCGTACCGGCGATCAATGGTGTATCTACCCCATGTATGACTATGCCCACGGTCAAAGTGATTCCATCGAAGGTATCACGCACTCTATCTGCACTTTGGAATTTGAAGTTCACCGTCCTTTGTACGATTGGTTTTGTGAAGCTCTGCAAATTCATCACCCGCAACAGATTGAGTTTGCCCGTTTGAACCTCAACTATACCATCATGAGCAAACGCAAACTGATGCAATTAGTACAGGAAAAACATGTGATGGGCTGGGATGACCCGCGAATGCCCACCATTTGCGGACTTCGGAGACGCGGTTATACTCCGCAGTCGATAAGAAATTTTGCTGAAACGGTAGGTATTGCCAAACGCGACAACATCATTGATGTTTCTCTTTTGGAATTCTGCGCCCGCGAAGATTTAAACAAAGTAGCGACCCGAACAATGGCGGTTTTAGACCCCGTGAAGCTGATTATCGACAACTATCCCGACCATCAAACCGAGGAATTAAACGCCGTCAATAATCCGGAAAATCCGGAAGCCGGCACACGTATTGTTCCTTTTACTAAGGAGTTATGGATAGAACGCGCAGATTTTAGAGAAGAAGCTGACAAAAAGTTTTTCCGTTTGACCATCGGGAAAGAAGTACGCCTCAAATATGCCTATATTATTTGCTGCACACATGTTGATAAAGATGAAAACGGCAATATTACCGCGATTCATGCCACTTACGACCCCGCTACCAAAAGCGGTTCTGCGGAAAGTAATCGCAAAGTCAAAGCTACCATTCATTGGCTGTCGGTACATCATGCCAAAGAGGCGGAAATCAGACTTTTCGATAGACTTTTCGATTCTTCGGCACCCGACGACAACGAAGATGGAACTTCCTTTATCGACCACCTTAACCCCAACTCGCTGATTGTACAACATGGCTGGATTGAAGAAAACCTTACTTTGGAAAATGCCGAACCTCATTATCAGTTTGAAAGAATCGGCTACTTCTGCGTGGATAAAGAGGCTACCCCACAAAAAATTGTTTTTAATAAAACCGTGAGCCTTAAACAATAAAATTTTTAATTATGAAAAATAGCCTGTCCATTACAATTATCACCATTATACTATGCTTGTTCTTTGCACAGTTAAAGGCGCAATCACCTTCCGGTGAGAAAAAAGAAGCCGCAATAGAGCAGAATAAAAACGAAACTAAATTCAAAGTAATTACTCTTACCCAAGAAGAGTTTAAGAAGAAAGTTTTTGATTACACCGATACTGCTGCCGAGTATAAAGGAAAGAAACCCGCAATTGTGGATTTTTATGCCGAGTGGTGCGGACCGTGCAAAAAATTGGCACCTATTATGGAAGAATTGGCAAAAGAATACGGCAATAAAATCGTAATTTATAAAATTAATACTGACGAGAATAAAGAATTGTCAAGAACTTTATCCATTACTTCAATTCCAACGATTTATTTTTTCCCCGTTAAAAGTGACCCGAGAAAAGCGATCGGTTTTCTGACCAAGGATAAATTAATTGAGATTATCAATACGATTTTATTGCCAAAAAATAGTAAGTAACGGGATTAATTATTCATTTTCTTTGTTAAAAAAGACAAATTTCCCGTCCTCCAACGAGTCAATAACGATTGTTCCTTCTTTGTTTATATTTTCCTCTAAGATGTATTTAGAGAGTTCGTTTAGAATTTTCTTTTGAATGACCCGTTTCAGCGGACGCGCGCCGTAAAGTGGTTCGTAGCCCATTTCTACCAATAAATCCAAAGCGTATTTTGTAAATTCGACTTTGATGTTTTGTTGTGCCAGCAACTCATTCAAATTGTTGATTTGCAGATTGACAATACCGCGGATTTCGCGTTTGGAAAGCGGCTCAAACATGACAATTTCATCAATACGATTAATAAATTCTGGACGTAACGTCTTCTTTAACAGTGTATTAAGCTCTGTTTTCGTGCGTTCAAAGACCTCTTCGTCCGAGAAATTGCTTTGGTCGGAGTAGTTATTTTGGATAATATCGGAGCCTAAGTTGGAGGTCATGATGATGATCGTATTTTTGAAATCTGCGACCCTTCCTTTGTTGTCGGTCAGTCGCCCGTCGTCCAGAACTTGGAGCAGGATATTGAAGATGTCGGGGTGAGCTTTTTCGATCTCGTCAAACAAAACGACTGCGTAAGGTCTTCTTCTGATTTTGTCGGTTAATTGTCCGCCTTCGTCATAGCCAACATATCCCGGCGGCGAGCCGATAAGTCTTGACACAGAGTGTTTTTCCTGAAATTCGCTCATATCAAATCGGATGATGGCTTCTTCAGTGTTGAACAGATATTCTGCTAAGGCTTTGGCAAGTTCGGTTTTGCCGACGCCGGTAGTTCCCATAAAGATAAATGAACCGATGGGTCTTTTGCTGTCTTGCAAACCGGCTCTGCTACGGCGAATCGCGTCTGCGATGGCGGCAATCGCTTCGTCCTGTCCGATCACTCTTTTGTGCAGTTCTTCTTCCAGATGGAGCAGTTTCGATTTTTCGCTTTGCAACATTTTGCTAACCGGTATTCCTGTCCAGCGCGCTACCACTTCTGCAATATCGTCGTTGCCGACTTCCTCGTCAATCATTGCTTTATCGCCTTGCATAGCATCGAGTTCCTTTTGTAAATTGACAATTTCGTTTTCGGCATTTTTAATAAGTCCGTAGCGTAACTCGGCGACTCTTCCGTAATTTCCCTGACGTTCTTCATTGGTGGCTTCCAACTTGTAGTCTTCGATGGCTTGTTTGTTTTGTTGGATTTTATCGACAATCTCTTTTTCGGCGCGCCATTTGGCAGAGAGGGCGTTCCGTTGTTCTTGCAAATCGGAGATGGTTTTGCTCAAATCGGCAATCTTTTTTGTCTCGTTTTCGCGCTTAATGGCTTCGCGTTCAATTTCCAACTGTCTGATTTTACGCTCAATTTCGTCCAATTCTTCGGGCACGGAGTTGATTTCGAGTTTTAATTTGGCAGCGGCTTCGTCAATCAGGTCGATGGCTTTGTCGGGCAGAAAACGGTCGGTGATATAGCGTTGTGACAGTTCTACTGCGGCGATGATGGCATCGTCCAAGATGCGGACATGGTGATGGGTTTCATAACGTTCTTTCAGTCCTCTTAAGATAGAGATGGCGGCATATTTATCGGGTTCGGAGATAAGTACGGGTTGGAATCGTCTTTCAAGAGCCTTATCCTTTTCAAAATATTTCTGATACTCGTTCAAAGTGGTGGCGCCAATAGAGCGCAACTCGCCTCTTGCCAGTGCGGGTTTCAAGATGTTGGCAGCGTCCATCGCTCCTTCGCCGGAACCGCCCGCGCCCACCAAGGTGTGTATTTCGTCAATAAACAAGATGATTTCTCCGTCTGATTCAATGACTTCTTTGATGACACTTTTTAGTCGTTCTTCAAATTCGCCCTTATACTTGGCGCCGGCGACCAAAGCACCCATATCTAAGGAATAGAGTTGTTTGCTTTTCAGGTTTTCGGGAATATCGCCGCTAACCAAACGATGAGCCAATCCCTCGGCGATGGCAGTTTTGCCGACGCCCGCTTCTCCAATAAGGATAGGGTTGTTCTTGGTTCTACGGGAGAGAATTTGTAAAACGCGCCGAATCTCTTCATCACGGCCAATAACGGGGTCTAATTTGCCTTTTCGGGCGGCATCGTTCAGGTTCGTGGCATATTTATTGAGTGCGTTGTACGTCTCTTCGCTAGTTGCGCTGGTTACTTTGGAACCTTTTCGTAGTTCTTTGATGGCTGCTTTGATACCTTTTTCTGTAATCCCTGCGTCCTTTAAGATACGGGAAGTGGTATCATTTGCCATAAAAATACCATAAAACAAGTGTTCTAATGAGACAAATTCGTCGCCGCATTCCTGACAAAACAAGATGGCTTTTTGAATGACGGTTTGAACGCTTCCTGACACAAAAACGTTGCCGCCGCTCACTTTGGGCAAACTTTTGATTTGTTGATCCAAAAGTTGTGCAATTATTTTGGGATCGGCATCTAATTTTTTTAATAAGTACGGAATGACATTATCATCTGTTTCGAGCATAGATTTGAGAATGTGCGCCGTGCCAATTTCTTGTTGCTGATTGCTCATGGCAATCATTTGCGCATTGGCAATCGCTTCTTGAGATTTAATGGTGAAGTTATTTAAATTCATAGCATTAATTATTTAAAACGACAGATGAATTGCAAATACATTGCCAAAAAGCAAATCTGACAATATGGCAGAAGTGCGGAAAACCTCTATTTTTTCAGTTGATAAAGTTGCATATCATCTATAAACTGTTCCACTTTTGTCGGTAATAGGTATTTAACCGATTTTTTTTGTGCAATGCTATTGCGGATAAGCGTGGCAGAAATTTCGATTCGGGGAGCAGGTACAAAGGTGACATTTGGCAAATTTTTATGTTCACCACAATCATAACCCATTCTTGGATAAGTATATATGGAATAATTATTCAAAATAAATTCGTAATTTTTCCACTTCTCGATATTTTCCAAATTATCTTCGCCCATCATCAAAACAAAAGTTTTATCGGGATAATTTTCTTGCAGATGCACTAAGGTGTTGCAGGTGTAGGAGGGGTAGGGGAGTTTAAATTCGATGTCGCAAGAGCGAAAGCGTGGGTCATCTTCGATGGCAATATTGACCATATAGAGACGTTGGGACGCATTCAGTAAGGTGTCTTTTTTCTTCAACGGATTATTGGGAGAAACCACAAACCAAATCTCTTTCAAGTCTGTATTTTCAATAAAATACTCTGCCATAATGAGATGCCCAATATGGATCGGATTAAAGGAACCAAAGAACAGACCTATTTTTTGCATATAAAGTCATCTATTAATTTCATGGTATGGCGGCGGGCTTCTTCCAAATTATCATTCACCACAACTTCATCAAATTGATTTTCAAAAGAGAGTTCATAAACGGATTTATCCACTCTTTTTTTGAGGGTTTCTTCTGTTTCTGTGCCGCGAAGGAGCAACCGTTCTTTCAAACATTCCAATGTGGGAGGTTTGATAAAAATTGCCAACGCTTCATCTTTGTAATACTTCTTAATATTCAGTCCACCAAGTACATCTACATCAAAAATGACTTGTTTCCCTTCTGCGCAAATTCTATCTACTTCCCCTTTCAATGTGCCATAATATTGCCCGGTATAAACCTCTTGCCACTCCAAAAAATCTTCATTGGCAATTCTTTGTTTAAATTCTTCTACTGAGAGAAAATAGTAATCTTTTCCATCAATTTCGCTTTCCCTTTTGGCACGGCTGGTAGCGGAAATAGAAAATGACAAATGATTGTTATGTTCCAGCAGATAACGAACAATTGATGTTTTTCCTGCTCCCGATGGTGCTGATATGATAATTAACTTCCTTTGCATGAGTATGATTTGCTTTTACAACGAATGTCGCAAAGGTACATGACTTTTGCAAATGGGAAGTCAATGAAAATATTATTTTTTTGATTTAATAAAAAAGTTTAACTTTGCAACTTTTATGCAATGTTTGAAATGACAACTAATAAACAGTAAATTAAAGAAATACAAAATATAAGTCGAATGAAATATACACTTATCTGTAAAAAATGCGGTGCAGTAATTCCTTCTTTTAAAGAATGGTTTGAAGAAAATCAGGTTTGTCCGAAATGCGGAAGTAATCATGCAGAGGTTCAATACCATGCAGATTATCGTCAGTTGGAGGATTTATTAGCGAAAGATGCTGATAGTTTTTGGCATTATTTCGACTACCTTCCCCTAGAGCACAAGGAAAATATCGTCACTTGCAAAGAGGGAGCCATTCCGATTGAAGAGTGGGATTTTTTGGAACGTTATGCCAAAGAAAAGCATAATATAGATTGTCGCGTGATGGTTTATCGCAATGATTTGAACGGCGGAACCAACACTTTTAAAGATGTAGCAGCCGCGTTGGCAGCGGCAATTTTTAAAGAAAACGGTATTAAAGAATATTGTATAGCCTCCACCGGAAACACGGCCACAGCATATAGCAAATATCTCTCATTGGTGGGAATTCAATTTACCGTTTTTGTCCCCGATTGCGTCTCCCAAGATACGATCGAAGCGATTCAATCGCACGGACAAAAAGTAGTGGTTTGTCAAGGAGATTATGCCTTTGCCAAGAAACAGGCAGCAGATTTTCATCACAACCATCACGTTTTAATTTCTGCCGGCAATATTGACCCCATTCGTGTAGAAGCCAAAAAAACGATGGTTTTTGAGTTTTTAAGACAGTTGGGAAAAATGCCGGATGTTTATATTCAAGCGGTTAGCGGTGGAACAGGACCGATTGCTTTGGACAAAGGCGTTCGTGAAATTCGTGATTTTTATCCGGAAATTACCCTGCCGCAAATGTATCTGGTGCAACAAGATACATGCGACCCGATGGTGCAGGCGTGGGAAACGGCTCAAAAGAAAGGATTTCCTGAGGGTTACGAAAAAAATTATCCCGTGATTCCCAATCCGCAAACCATCGTTTCCATTCTCTCTACCGGAAATCCGGGAATGTTCCCGATCATCGCCCCTATTGTCAAAAAAAGCAACGGCACTTTCCTGCGCGTTGAAGAGTCAAAATTGATAGATTGGGCAAAACTTGTCAAAAAAGAGAAAAATGTTTGCTTGGGACCGGCATCGATTGTATGCTTGGGAGGTTTTTTTAAAGCATTGGAAGATAATAAAATACACAACGGACAAACGATCTTAATCAATACGGGTGAGGGAGCTGACCGCGCCCGCGATTTCGCTGCCAAAGTAACCGAGAACGAATGATCGTTCTCGGTTATGCAAAATTATGTTTTTTTAATATTTTTATTGTCATCTTATAAAAAATTGTAATTTTGCGACCGATTGATTGCTGCATTCGTCTAGTGGTTCAGGACATCAGATTCTCAGTCTGAATATCGCGGGTTCGAATCCCGCATGCAGTACTAACTAATTGAGGGGTAGATATTTATCTCTCATTTTTTATGTGTATAATAACTTATAGCAATGAAAAAACTCATTCTGTCAACTTGTTTTCTTTTTGTTTTTTCGCTCCTTTTCGGGCAAATAAACCCCATCAATCTGGAAGGCGTTTTCCAAGGAAAATATCGGAAAGACAATTTGTTTTCACTTTCGTGGCGACCGCAAACAAACCAATATGCCTATATCGACCGCGCTGATAACACGGAACGTATCATATTGGTAAACAGTAAAAACGGAAAAAAAGAAACTCTCCTTACGCTTTCGGAACTGAAAAAACAACTTACTAGTTTAGGTGAAGATGCCCAATCATTTTCTTATTTTAAATGGATAGACCAAAATTGTCTTTTCTTTCCCGCTAACAATATTTTTTATTATTTAGATGCAAAAAAATGGCAGAGAGGTTACGACGTGCCGGACAATATGGAAACCATTGACGGCACTACCGACGGCTCCCTTTTTATCGTAAGAAAAAATGAAAACCCCAATGCTGTTTATGTTCTTTCTCTCAACAAAGAACCTGAATATTCTTCTTTTTCTGCTGTTTTACCGGAGCCATACCACGAATTTTTGCTTTGTCCCGATACCGGAAAAAATATTGTTTTTGGGAAAGCTGTCCACCGCAACGAATGGGGAATTGAAGAGGGACAGTATTTCTCTGCGAACCACAACTACATTGCTTTTTATCGCATGGACGAGTCTATGGTGGAAGATTATCCGTTGGTAAATACCACCAATCCGATAGCAACCGTGGAAATGATGAAATACCCCATGGCGGGACGCACAAGCCACCAAGTTAAAGTCGGCATTTTTGATGTAAAACAATCTCTTTCGCAAAATAAACCCCTATTTCATTATATTCAGTCCGATATCGCAGACGGCGAATTTTTAACCAATGTCACTTTTTCGCCTGATGAAAATTTTCTTTACATCACGCACTTGAATCGTGGACAGAATCACGCGAAGTTAATCAAATACGATGTGAAAACCGGCAAAAAATTGGCAGTGTTGCTGGAAGAAACGGATGAACGCTTCGTGGAACCGGATACCCGAATGATATTTTTGAAAAACGGGAATTTTATTTGGCAAAGCGACCGAGACGGTTGGAATCACTTTTATTTATATGACTTTGCCGGAAATTTGCTGAAACAAATTACAAAAGGGAATTGGGAAGTGCTGGAATCTTACGGATTAGATGACAAAAATGAAAACCTTTTTTTCTTGACCAACAAGGATATGCCGGTTGATAGGTACTTATATTCCGTCAATTTAAAAACCGGAAAAATTACAAACCATACGCCGAAAAGTGGCACACACAATCCCATTTTATCCGATGATAAAACTGCATTTATCGACTATTTTTCTGATTTGCACACGCCGCTGCATATTTATCTTTCCGAAATTAACGGCAAAAGCAATTTGCTTTTGGAATCAAAAAATCCATACGCAAACCACGAATTAGGGAAAGATACTATCTTTTCAATTGAAAACGAACATCATGACAAGTTGTATTGTGAAATGATATTACCGCCGCAATTTGATGAAACGCAACAGTACCCTTGTTTGATATATGTTTATGGCGGTCCTCATTCTCAATTAGTTACTAATACTTTCATGACAGCCGGTGTATTTTTGAATTACATGGCGCAAAAAGGATATGTCATTTTTGTCTTGGACAATCGTGGTACCAGAAATCGCGGTAGAGATTTTGAAAAATGTATTCACCGTAACTTGGGCGTATATGAAAGTGAAGACCAGATGACCGGTGTTCGTTACCTTAAAACACTTCCTTTTATTGATACAACACGTTTAGGATTAGATGGTTGGAGTTACGGTGGTTTTATGACGTTAACCTTAATCACGGAACATCCGGAAGTGTTTAAAGCGGCAAGTTGCGGCGGACCGGTTGTCAACTGGGAGTGGTATGAAGTAATGTACGGAGAGAGATATATGGACACTCCGCAAGAGAATCCCGAAGGCTACAATCGTGCCAATATTTTGCACAAGATTGAGAAATTAAAATGTCCGCTTTTGGTGATGCACGGGGCGCAAGACCATACCGTTGTTTGGCAGCACAGTTTGGAATTACTTCGTGAAGCGGTAGATTCAGACGTGCAAATCGATTATTTTACATTCCCTACGCACGACCACAATGTGATGGGTATCAATCGTGTTAATATGTGGAAGAAAATTGAACAATTTCATGAACTTCATTTAAAATATTAATCTGTTAAATCTAAGAAAATGAGTACATTAGCTATTAAACGTTACATCTGGTTAATTGATACGGTTTATCAATCGGGAGCTGAAGGAATTACTTACGAGGAAATTTGCAAACAGTGGGAAAATTGTTCGTTGGCAACGGATAAGTCATATCCGCTGCGCACTTTCCATAATCACCGCCAAGAAATTCGCGATGCTTTTAATATCGCAATTCAGTGCAGAAAAAGCACCAATAGTTATTTTATTTCAGACAATAACGATAATAACTCATTAATAAAAAAGTTGTTAGCGCTTGTTTCAATGACTCATTTTGCAGAAAATTGTCAAGATATTTCGAACCATATTCAGGCAGAACAGCCATTCATGGGCGAGCAATTAATTGCCACGACTTTACCGGCGATTGCAAATTATCAAATTTTAAGGGTTGAGTACCAACCCTATTGGTCTGAAAAAAAGTTAATTTATCCCAATTTTGAACCTTATGGATTGAAGGAATTTAAAAATAGTTGGTATTTGTTGGGTAAACGGAGTCAATTGCCTTTAGAAATGATTGATTTGAAATGCGTTATATCATTAACGAATTCCGAAGAAAGATTTGAAGTTGATACGCAAATTGACGTTAAGAAAGTTTTAGTAGAAAATTTTGGAAGTTCCATTGAGGATATACCCACTGAGGAGATGATGATTAAGGTATCGGCAAAAGATGCAGGATTTTTGCGCAGTAACCCGATTCATGTATCTCAAAAAGAGATAGAAAAGAAAAAGAACTATTCTATTTTTTATTTCTATTTAAAGCCAAATGCGGATTTTAAAAAGGAGATATTGTCGTTTGGTTCTGCCGTGGAAATATTAATGCCCGAAGGTTTCAAACGCAGTATTGTTCAGGAAGTAAAAAAGATGGTTAAAAGGAATCAATAAGGTTTATAAAAGTTGTAGAATTGCGTCCACGATTTTTCTATCATTTTGTAAACGAGGTACTTTGAACTGACCGCCCAATTTGCCTACGGAATCTAACCATTTTATAAATGTGCCATCGGGCATAACAGAAATTTTAGGTTGATGCAAAATCAGGTCGCCGGTTCGCTTGGCTTCGTAGTCAGAATTTAGTTTTTTTAACGTGGCATCTAAAACAGAAGTAAACAATTCCATATTGTCCGGCAGTCGGGTAAATTCTATCAGCCATTCATGGCAGGCTTCTTCTTTTGCATTTCCTAAATAGATGGGCGCAGCGGTGTATTCCTTTAAAACGGCACCTGTTTTTTCGCACGCTTCAAAAATGGCTTTGTCTGCGTTATCCACGATTAATTCTTCACCAAAGGTGTTGATATACTGTGTGGTACGTCCCACAATCCGGTAACTGTAAGGATTTGTTGAGGTAAACATGACGGTGTCGCCGATTTCGTAACGCCACAATCCGGAAGGAGTAGTAATCACCATCGCGTAAAGTTGTCCCACTTCCACATCCGTCAGCGGAACGGGCTTCCCTCGTCTTTCTGACGCGGCATCAATAGGAATAAATTCGTAAAATACGCCGTTGTCGGTCAGTAAAAGCAAATCGCTGCAATCCCGTTGGAATTGGAATCCAAAAAAGCCCTCAGACGCATTGTACATATTCATATAGAAGAAGTTATCGGATGGGATCAGTTTACGATACTCTTTTTCGTAGGGTTTGAAACCGACCCCGCCGTGGAAAAAGACTTCCAAATTGGGCCACACTTCCAAAATATTCTTTTTTCCCGCAATATTTAGCACTTCTTTTAAAACCAACAAAAACCAAGACGGAACGCCCGACAACGATGTAATATTCTTATCATAAGTATTTTCCGCAATCAAACGGAGTTTTTCGTTCCAATTGTCATTCAACAAAATCTCCTTGTCGGGAGCCTTTAAAAATTCTCCCAAAATTGGCATATTATTCATAAGAATAGCAGAAACGTCGCCGCATTTTACTTTTGCTTCGGGTCCCATTTCGTGAAAACTTCCGCCAAGCGTAATCCCTTTGCCGGAAAAAATCTCAGTTTCGGGAAACATTTCGCAAAAAAAAGTAAGAGAATCTCGCGCCGCCAAGAAATTGTTGAATTTTAAGGATTCCTCGCTGACCGGAATGTATTTGCTCTTTCCGGCAGTCGTCCCCGACGATTTTGCCATCCAGTTAATTTTACTATTCCATAAAATATAATCCTCCCCCTTCATAATACGCTCAATATAAGGCAATAAGGATACATAATCTTGAAGTGGTACTTCCGATGCAAACTCAAAATAGGTCATGTCTTTCGACATCCCATACTTTTTTCCAAACTGCGTAGATGCTCCGTTTTTTACTAAATAATTCAACCAAACCTCTTGCGTTTGTATTTGGTTTTCAATCAGTGTAACAAGCCGTTCATCGCGAAATGAAAAGTAGCCTCGAATGGGTGCGTTAAGAATCTCAATCATCTTTAAACTTTTTGTATATTTACCGCCGAAATTTTATCATTGTGATTGCTTTTCCAAATTTTAAAATCAACATCGGCTTACACATAACAAAAAAACGTGAAGATGGTTTTCATGATTTGCAAACAATTTTTTATCCGATTGATAATAAGACAGATAAAATCGTAGTTTCCGCAGGACACAAGTTTATTTTTACGATGGAAGGGGCAGACTTCAATACGAAAGAAGCAGATAATATTTGTGTTAAAGCGTTCCAATTATTGCAAAAAAAATACAAATTGGGGCAAATTTGTATAGAATTGACAAAAAATATTCCGTCAGGTGCAGGCTTGGGGGGTGGATCTTCCGATGCTGCGACCATCCTTAAAATGGTGAATGAACTTTATAATCTTAACATAACTCGCAATGAATTAATAAATTATGCAAGTTTTTTAGGTAGCGATGTGCCTTTTTTTATTGATAATAAACCCGCTTATGCCACTGGAAAAGGTGAGATGTTAAGCCCCGTGGAGTTGGATTTAGGTCATAAAAAAATCAGTGTTTTCAAGCCCTCTTTTTCTATTTCAACCGCGGAAGCATACGCTGCCGTCATTCCACAAGACGATCGTCCGTATTTGCCGGATTTATGTAAGTTGCCCGTAGCCGAATGGAAAAATTGTGTTGTAAACGACTTTGAAAATGCACTTTTTCCCCGCTATCCGGTTTTGAATGAAATAAAAAACAAATTTTATGAATCAGGTGCCGACTATGCGGCACTTTCCGGTAGCGGTTCTGCCCTCTTTGCCATTGCCGATTTTCCAATTGACTTATCTCCAATTTTTGAAGGAATTAATATTTAAAGATGAAAAACGAACTATCTCATTCTATTCAAAAAATCGCCGTTATTGGCAGTGGAAATGTTGCCACATGGGTGGTAGAGCAGTTACAAGATACAGATTTTCAAATTGTGCAAATTTATAGTTATACCTTGGAACATGCTCAAATTTTGGCAAAGTCGTGTAATGCACAACCCATCGACCAAGTATCAGAAATTCTCCCCGACCTTGATTTGTATATTTTTTCCCTTAAAGATGATCACTATGCTAAAATTCTTCAAGAGCTTACCTTTAAAATGAAATTGGCAGTCATCACTGCAGGTTCGCTTTCCTGCAATATTTTGGCAGAAAAATCGATCAATTATGGGGTTATTTATCCTTGTCAAAGTATAACTAAATCACATAAAATCAATAATTTAACTGTACCGTTATGTATTGAGGGCAATACGCCTGCGACCGTTGAGGTACTCTCTGCCTTTGCGGCTTATTTATCCGATGAAAGATATTTTTTGAATGAGGAGCAGCGTAAGATTTTGCACCTTGCCGCTGTTTTCGGTTCCAATTTTACCAATGCCATGTATGGAATTGCTTTTGATATATTAGCAAAATCAGGATTATCAACGAAAATGATTTATCCGCTTTTGCAAAATACGTTAGCTAGAGTTGAAAATGCTACTCCGTGGGAAGTGCAAACCGGACCTGCCCATCGTAACGACCAATCTGTTATGAAACAGCAAGTTGAAATGATTGATGATCCGCAATTACGACAAATTTACCAATTGATTTCTGATTATATTATTCATAAAAACAACAAATAGCACGATGGAAAATTACAGAAAAAAGCTATCTGAAATTACGACGTTTATCTTTGATTTTGACGGGGTATTATCCGATGGAAAAATTTATGTTCTGCCCGATGGAGACCAACTTCGCGCCACGGGCGTGAAAGATGGATATGCGTTGCAATATGCACTACGCAAAGGTTATCGCATTGCCATCATTTCAGGCGGTATTTCAGAAAGCATGCGGCTGCGCTACCAAAATTTTAAAGGAATGGAGATTTATTTGCGCGTTCACGATAAAGTGGAATTGCTGAAAGAATACATGGAAAAACATCAAATCTCCGGTGATGAAATACTTATTATGGGCGATGATATTCCAGACTACAAAATGATGCAGTTTGCTGCTATAAAATGCTGTCCCGCAGATGCCGCGGAGGAAATCAAAAGTATCGCTGACTACATTTCTTTCAAAGGTGCCGGCGATGGGTGTGCGCGCGATGTCATTGAGCAGACCCTCAAAGCGCAAGGCAAGTGGTTTCAAGAAGATGCATGTGTTTGGTAATCATTAAAATAAAACAATATGCAACCTTATTTAGATTTACTTGAGACCATTCAAAAGGAAGGAATTTTCAAACCTGACCGCACGGGAACCGGCACATATAGTGTTTTTGGTTATCAAATGCGATTTGATTTGACGAAAGGATTCCCGCTCCTTACCACCAAAAAACTGCATCTTCGTTCTATTATTTATGAATTGTTGTGGTTCTTGCGTGGAGAAACAAATATTGCCTTTTTAAAAGATAACAAGGTTTCGATATGGGATGAGTGGGCAGATGAGCAGGGTGAATTAGGACCTGTTTATGGGAAACAGTGGCGGTCGTGGCAATGTGCAGAGGGGAAAACTATCGACCAAATTACTCAAGTAATCGAGGAAATCAAGCGAAATCCCGATTCTCGGCGATTAATTGTAAGTGCGTGGAATGTCGGCGAAATTGAGAAAATGGCTCTGCCGCCCTGTCATGTTTTGTTTCAGTTTTATGTAAATAATGGTGAAATATCTTGTCAGTTATATCAGCGCAGTGCCGATGTCTTTTTAGGTGTCCCTTTTAATATCGCCTCCTATTCACTTTTGTTGATGATGGTGGCGCAGGTTACGCACTTGAAGCCAAAGTATTTTATTCATACATTGGGAGATGCCCATTTGTATGCGAACCACTTAGAGCAAGCGACTCTGCAACTTTCTCGCATACCACGTGCATTACCGACATTGCAAATCAATACGAATGTATCTTCGATTTTTGATTTTCAATTTGAAGATTTTACGTTGAATGGTTATGACCCTTATCCGCATATCAAGGCGGAAGTGGCTGTTTAATAACTATTTGTGGATAATTTGGCAATCCAAAAATCTTTCGTATTTTTGCCATTCAAAAATTAAATAATAATGAGCAGAATAATTGGCATTGGAAATGCTTTGGTGGACGTGATTGTCAATGTCCCTGATGAAACTTTATTACAGGAATTCTCTTTACCGAAAGGAGGAATGGAAATGATTGATGTGGAGAAGAAGCGACAGCTTCACTTCGCCATTAAGAATATGGAACAGACGTTGGCTTCCGGCGGTTCTACTTCCAATACTATACACGGGTTGGCTCGCCTGGGAGCGCAAGCCGGTTACATAGGGAAAGTTTGCAAAGATGAAATGGGTGATTTTTTTGAAAAAGACATGCGTCATAGTTGTATCACTCCACATCTTATTTATTCTGAAATAGATACAGGAATTGCGACGACCTTGATGACCCAAGATGCGGAGCGTACTTTTGCTACCTATTTGGGTGCCGCTTCTACAATGAATATGCAAGAAATTGACACAGCCATATTCAAAGATTATGATTTTATTCACGTAGAAGGCTATTTGATTTTTAATAAGGATTTGATTCTTCGTGTTTGCAAGTTAGCCAAGGAAAACGGAATGACGATTTCTATGGATATGGCGTCGTTTAATTTGGTTGAACAAAACCTTGAGTTTATTGAAATGCTGTTGAAGGATTATGTGGATATTATTTTTGCCAACGAGGAAGAAGCAAAGGCTTTTACAGGGATGGAAGGATGCGAAGCACTTCAAAAATTGTCACAATATTGCAGAATAGCGGTGGTAAAGTTAGGCAGTAAAGGTTCTATTGCGCATATTGATGGAAAAACGATCAATATTGAGGCACCAAGGGTAAAAGCCATTGACAAAAACGGTGCCGGCGATATTTATGCTGCCGGATTTTTATATGGTATACTCAATCAATATCCACCCGAAAAAACCGGAAAATTGGCGGCACGCTTGGCTGAAGAATTAGTGCAAACCATCGGTGCCAAGTTGTCGGATGAACAATGGGAAAAAATATTAAGTGAAAAAGAATAAGTCCTGTTCGTAAATTATTGGTTTACAAAATGATATATTAAACAAACCCAACTCTCATTACTATATTCTACTAATCGTATTAAGATGGAAAATTTTCAAAATAGTATTTCACTTAGCCAATTACAAAGTGAATTGCAAAAAAGATTGTCTGTTCCTTATCGATGGACTACGCGACAAAATGATGATCATGACGGACTAACCAACTTCATTTACAAAAGTTTCCAATATGATGAAGTGCTAAAGATGATTTATCAATTGACGGATAATAAGAAAAATGAGTTGTTCAACTATGCCATCAATCGTTGGTATAATTTCTGGTCTGCAAAAGGCTGCGAAGCTATTTTTTGCAACTGCGAGGGTGTGCAGGCGGCTCCGAACGAAAAGGACAGACTAAAGGATTTTTGCATCAAAGGAATTCCATTCGACCATAAAACTTCAGTGTTTCCGAAACAATACGGACAATCCTACCAATTTGCCCGTGAACATCCGGATGACCTCAGTCATTGGTTGTATTGTCAGCAGTCGCAAGAAATGCGCAAACACTACGGGAATCGGTTATTTATTGTACTTTATCGTCACGATGGCGAGCATTGGAAACTGAAATGCAACTTCTCCCTGCTTCGGAGCAAAATCAAGGATTATGTGGCGCATTTTGACGCCCAACATCTTATACAACATTCATATATACAAAACAGTACTACTTACTCGGACATTATTTGGGTGGAGGAATAAAATGAATTATATTGGTTCTAAATTAAAACTCATCAACTTTATAGATTCAACCATCAAAAGTGTGGCAGGGGAGGATTTATCGTCAAAGATATTTTGCGATTTATTCGCGGGAACAGGCATTGTGGGACGTCATTTTAAAACCCAATCCCGACAACTTATCGCCAATGACTTGGAATATTATAGTTATGTTTTAAACAAAAACTATATTGAAAATCAAGAAGTTCCACTTCAACATGAACTCATTGCCGAACTTAATGCGTTACCTCTCATTTCAGACGGATTGATTTATAGTAACTATTGTTCCGGTTCCGGGAGTGGGCGAAATTATTTTTCTGACGAAAATGGCCAGAAAATTGACGCAATTCGTGTCAAAATTGAAGAGTGGTTTCATTCTCGGCAAATCAATGAAGAAGGCTACTTTTTTTTATTGGCAAGTTTATTGGAAAGTGCCGATAAAGTGGCGAATACAGCTTCTGTTTATGGGGCGTTTCTCAAACATCTCAAAAAAACCGCCGCACAACCCATTCTCTTAGTGCCCGCCTCATTTTTCACCGACGGAAAAAAGCATCAGGTTTTTAATTGTGATAGCAATGCGCTTATCAAACAGATTGAGGGAGATATTTTATATTTGGATCCGCCATATAATAGTCGCCAATACGGAGCCAACTATCATATATTGAATACCATAGCAGAATATCAACCCTTTATTGCCCATGGAAAAACAGGACTTCGGAGTTATCAAAAATCCAAGTATTGCAGCAGACAAACCGTTCTCACCGAATTTGAAAATCTTATTCGCAATGCAAAATTTCAATATATCTTTCTAAGTTATAACAACGAAGGATTGATGACTTTGGACGAAGTGCGTAGTATTATGCAAAGTCATGGGCAATATAATTTAAAAGAAATTGATTATCAACGATTTAAGGCAGACAAGACAGAGAATCGAAATCATAAATTTTCTCACACGAAGGAATATATACATATTTTAATCAAAGAATAAAGGCAATAAATACCTATAAATAAGAGTTAGTAAATAAAATTATTATAGATGAAATATATACGATTTTTATTGGTCATGCTTTTTGTTATGTTTTCATGGTCATTGTTTTCACAAGATCCTGAAAATAAAATAGATGCAAAAGGTCAAAAACAAGGATACTGGAAAAAATACAACGATAAGAAAGAACTTTTATATGAGGGACATTTCAAAAATGATGTACCAATCGGGGAGTTTAAGTACTACCATAGCAACGGGAAGTTGAAAAGTAAATCGGTTTTTATTCAGGGAACCCACAAAGTACGTACAATCATTTATCATGAGAACGAGAAAAAAGCGGCGGAGGGGAATTTTATTGACCAGTTGAAAGACAGTATTTGGAATTATTACGACACAAAGGGACAACTCATTACGGTAGAGAGTTATCAACAAGGGAAGAAAGATGGGCATTGGGCAACCTACTCGGCACAGACCGGCATCATTTTAGAAGAGTGCGATTACAGCGATGATTTGCTGAACGGAGTACACAAAACTTATTTTGTTGATGGGTCACTCAATACGCTGATTTCTTACATAAATGGGAAAATGAATGGTTTGTTAGAAACTTACTATCCCAACAAACAAATATATTTCCGCGGGATGTATCATCAGGATTTAAAAGAGAAAAATTGGGATTTTTATGATGAAAGCGGGCATATTCGTAAGACGATTGAATATGTAAAATCTTCGCCGAAAAACACCTATTTATATCTTTATGTGGGGGAAAACGGACAAAAAATCAATCAGAATTTAATTGCTTATTTTCATAAAACCGGAGAAAAAACACAAGCGGTGATGCATAACGGGAAATATTTTAATTCCACGGATAATTTTGAAACGGTATGCCAATTTGTTGATTTTGTTGATTTTTTCATCGTTAATCCGAGTTATGCGGCTGCCTACAGTGTCATCATGGATTACAAGGAGTTGGATGAAGAGGAATTCGGTCCGGGCGTCATTGAAGTTATTTTGAAACCGGCACCTGCCGAACCGGTCATTGCGGAAGGAGACCATGCCAAGCAAGTTAAATCCTTGTTTATAAAGGAAATGCCAAAAGAAGAATAACATTTTTTTGTTTGTGTAGTCCTTTAAATTGATCAAATACAGCTTTTTTTATATCATTTATTTACGATTGCCGATAAGAAATAATGGTGTATCTTTGCGCTGATTTTGAGCGATAAGTGGCGCTTTCTATCAATCATGACTCACAAAGAATAAATTATTAATCCCAAACTCTACCAATTTGACTTAAAATCAAACTTTTACTAACCAATATCAGGTTCGAATCATCAAGATTAATCCCTTAAAAGTATGCAAAAAATTGAACTATTAGCTCCTGCCAAGGATTTGGAATGTGGGTTGGCGGCAATTCATCACGGCGCGGATGCTATTTATGTGGGAGCCCCGCAATTTAGCGCACGCAGTGCTGCAGGAAATACCATTGCCGACATCGAAAAGCTCTGCCAATACGCCCATCTTTATCATGCACACGTTCACGTTGCCCTCAATACAATCTTGACGGATAAAGAGTTAGAACAAGCTCGCAAGATTATTTTTCAACTCTATAATGCCGGAATTGACGCACTCATTATCCAAGATCTCGGTATCTTGCAGTTGGACATTCCTCCTTTGGCACTCCACGCCAGCACGCAAATGGATAACAGAACTCCCGAAAAAGTGCTATTCTGGGAAAAAATAGGCTTTGAACGCGTTATCTTGGCTCGCGAACTCTCGCTTTCGCAAATTAGCGAAATCCGTAAAAATACGCATATCGAACTGGAAGCTTTTGTCCACGGCGCTTTGTGTGTCAGTTATAGCGGGCAATGCTATATGAGCCAAGCGTGTTCGGGAAGAAGTGCCAACCGCGGAACTTGTGCCCAATATTGCCGCTTACCATATGATTTGGTAGATGATAGAGGCATTATCATCAAAGAACAAAGCCACTTACTTTCGCTAAAAGATATGGACCGCGCTGATAGTCTGCAAGAAATGATCAATGCCGGAATTACTTCCTTTAAAATTGAGGGCAGACTTAAAAATGCCGATTATGTCAAAAACATTACCGCATATTATCGACAAAAATTAGATAAAATATTGGACGCAGATTCTTCCTATCAAGCAGCTTCAGCCGGTAAAACCACTTTTTCTTTTACTCCCAATCCTCAAAAGACTTTTTATCGAGGGAAAACCGACTATTTTTTGCACAAACGCGAAAATGTGATGGTATCTCCTGACATCTCAAAATCTATAGGAGAGTTTATCGGCATAATTACGCGCATTCATCTTAATTCTTTTTCTGTTGATACAGAAGTTGTACTTCACAATGGAGACGGTTTGGGATTTATCGATCCGCAAGGAGAATTGGTGGGGTTTAGAATTAATAAAGTTGAAAATCAACAAATTACGACTTTGGAGGTGGTGCCAGACTTAGTTGAGGGAACAGCTGTTTATCGCAATTTTGATATTGAATTTGATAAGAAACTACAAACGGATTCTGCTTTGCGCAAAATAGCCGTCAATATTCGTTTTCAAGAAACTACTGCCGGCTTTTTATTGACATTGACTGACGAAGAGAAGATTCAAGTTGAATTACCGATTGTTTGCGCAAAAGAATTGTCGCAAAAAGGCGAAGTTGCGAAGAATGTACTGCGGAGTAATTTTTCAAAATTAGGGAATACTCCATTTATTATCAATGAGTTATCTGTTGATTGGATGAAACCTTATTTCTTTCCGGTTTCTCAAATCAACGAATGGCGACGGCAGGCGGTTGAGTTGCTGATTGCCGGTAGAATGGAAACGGCTCATCATCAATCTGCCAAACTGATTACTCCTAATAACATTTCTTTCCCGGCAGCACAATCTGACATTTCATCTTATCGTGCGAATGTTATGAACCAACGTGCCAAGGAGTTTTACCAAATGCACGGAATAGAAGTGACCGAACCTGCTTTTGAAGTTCATGAATCCGCTGAGGCTACGCTGATGACATGCAAACATTGCATAAAATATACGTTAGGGTATTGCTCAAAGCAAAATTTGCCCAAAGAACTCCCTTTTGTTGAGCCATTGTACTTACAATTACATCATACTCTATTTCAGCTTTCTTTTGATTGTAAAAAGTGTGAAATGAGCATAAAAAAGCGGAATCCCGTTTGTTGAGAATCCGCTTAGAAAATATGGATAAATTTGTTTATTGAACGAATTTCATTTCATCTAAAAGATAGCCGGCACCACCAAACTTGTCAATAATGAACATGACATAGCGAATGTCCACGCAAATACAACGTTGTAAATCCTGATTGAAGACGATGTCGCTGCTCAGGGCTTCCCAATTTCCGTCAAAAGCAATACCGATCAGTTCGCCGTTGCCATTAATAACCGGACTACCCGAATTGCCGCCCGTAATATCATTATTGGACAAGAAACAAACGGAAAGGGTGTCATTTTTGCCATATTTGCCAAAATCTTTATTTAATATCAGATTTTTTAACTTGGCAGGAACGTCAAATTCTGCATCATTTGGAATCTCTTTTTCCAAAATACCATCGGTTGTTGTATAATATTTGTAATGAATGCCATCAACCGGGTAATAATCTAAAACTTGTCCGTAAGTCATTCGCATAGTGGAATTTGCATCCGGATACATCGGAGTGGAACCATTCATTTCCTTAACGGCTGCCAAATATAAGGTACGCAAACTGCTGAGTTCTTGATCATACATCTTGTAATTGAAGTAGTTTATTTGCAGTACATCAATCAGAGATTGAATATAGGTTGTCAACAGATCTTTCTGCAATAATTCTGAAGATAATTTTGGAACTGCTTTTTTATAGTTTTCAGCCGAGCTAAACACAGATTTTGCAAAAGCATCATCAACGAATTTTTCCAAGTTTCCTTTATATTTTTTATTAATCAGCGTGAAAATGTCGGGGCGATATTCAACCGGTACGTCGTTCCAAACTTTCAAACTTGCCAAGATAATGGCTTTTTCGGTTGCGGGATCGGATCCTTCCATGTAGGTATTGTATTCGTCGAGAGCTACCTCCAATTCTTCTTCGTTGTTTGTCTTTGTCAATGAAACATCAAGTGGGAAAAGCATAGTTTTGGAATTGGAAAGTATTAGATTTGAATAGGTTAAAGCTTTCAGACTATTGGCATCAAGGGTATCGCATACATTTTTAATATCTTGTAGCACGGTTCCATATTTTTCTTGACGTTTTGGGTCTTGATTAATCCATTTTTGCAGGGCGGCTTCTTGTTTAGCTTTTTTGTCTGCAACTTTCAGTTTGATAAGGCTTTCGGTTTCACCTTTTTTATTTTTCCAAGAGTTGGACATACTGGCGAAGTCTTCGGCATAGCCGAGACGTATTTTATCGCTGGAGCGCATGGCATCGCGGATAACGGGGAGAATTGCGTCCAAAACGCCCACGAAAGCGGGGTTATCGTATTGGGTGGTAACATTGACCTCGTATGAGGTCATAAAGCGTTCGGTAGTGCCCGGGTAACCCCAGACCATAGAAAAGTCACCTTCTTTAACTCCTTGTAAATTAATAGATAAGAAGTGTTTTGGCTGAAGAGGAACGTTATCTTTGGAATAAAGTGCCGGGGAACCGTCCGGAGCGGTATAGATTCTGAACATGGAGAAATCTCCGGTATGGCGGGGCCACATCCAATTATCGGTTTCTCCACCAAATTTACCTACAGAACTGGGCGGTGCAAACACCAAGCGTACATCTTTATAGGTAATATATGTAAACATATAATACTCATTTCCTTCGTAAAAAGGTTTCACAACGACCGTATATTTTCCATCTTCGGAATATTCGGATTCTAATGTTGCAATGGCAGATGAGATAGCACTTTCGCGGTCGGTGGCATTCATACCGTCGGTTACATTATCAAAGATTTTTGCGGTCACGTCGTCCATGCGAACCAAGAAGTTTACATAAAATCCCTCGTTAGGAAGTTCTTCTTCTTTGCTCATGGCACAAAACCCGTTTTTCAGGTAGTCGTGTTCTTCGGTAGAGTGTTCTACAATAAAGGAGTATCCACAGTGGTGGTTGGTAAGCATCAAGCCGTCTTTGGAGACAACTTCGCCGGTGCAAAAACCGTTTCCTAATTGAACCACTGCGTCTTTTAAGGAACTGTTATTGATGTCATATAGCTGTTCGGGAGTTAATTTGAGTCCCATTCGTTGCATATCGGCATAGTTATAATCTTTGATGAACATAGGCAGCCACATCCCTTCGTCTGGTGGATTCGTAGCAAATGAGTTCATACACAGCACCATAGAAAGTGCCCAAAATAATAATTTTTTCATAATTTTCTATTTGATGAATAATAAATCAATTGCTACTTTTTATATCTTTTACGTTCAGTTGTATGGAAGTGACATTATTCCACGTATTCTCTTCGACGTGATAAAGCATATCGAAGTCATCGCCTGAAATCACTTTGTCGAAATTTTCTTTTTGGTTAAAAGCAATGGCATCAATGGAGTGGCAGTTTTTATTTCTATAGAGAACACGTAATTTAATATGTTTTTCGCCTACAATTCGCGCATTTCCCTCTTCTACCAAGTGACGAGAAAGGAAAACGGGGGACATATTGCCGGGACCGAAAGGAGCGAATTTTTTAAGATTTCCCACAAATTTGGGAGTAATATCGGTCAAATCGAGTTCCATATCCACTTCTATTTCAGGAACAAAGGCATGGTCATCTTGGATTTCTTCTTCGACAAATTTTTCAAATTTTTCAGAAAAAGCCTTCAAATTTTCTTCTTTCAGGGAAAGACCGGCGGCGTAATTATGTCCGCCAAAGTGTTCCAATAAGTCGGCACAGTGGTTAATGCCGTTGTAGATATTAAATTCCTTGATAGAGCGGGCAGAACCGGTAATTAATCCATCTGTTGATTTGGTTAAGATGATGGTGGGGCGATAGAATTCTTCCACCAAGCGGGAAGCCACAATACCGATAATTCCCTTGTTCCAGTCGGGATTATAAAGAACGATACTTTTCTTTTCGCTATAATCGACATTGGAAAGAAATTCGTTAATTGCTTCGCTGGTAGCGATTTTATCCAATTCTCGGCGTTTGTCGTTATGGGTATTGATATTTTTGCCGATGTCCATCGACTTATCTTCGTCGTCGCAGATAAGAAGTTTCACCGATTCGCGACCGGTATTGATTCTGCCGGCGGCATTAATTCGAGGTCCGACATTAAATACGAGGTCGGAAATAGAAATAATGCGGTTAAAAATAGTATTTTCGGTTGGAGGATAATGAACTTTGATTCCGGATTGTTCAATGATGGATTTGATGCCCACGCGCGGGAAACGGTTAATGATAATCAGTCCGAAATAGGCTAAAATTCTATTTTCTCCGGTAATGGCAACGATATCGGAAGCAATGCTGATAGCCACCAAATCCAGTCTCGACAGCCATAGTTGGTCGGGAAGGTTAAAATATTTGCAGTAGCCTTGAATGAGTTTAAACCCGACTCCGCAGCCGGATAATTCTTTGTACGGATAGGGGCATTCTTCACATTTAGGGTCTAAAACCGCCACAGCCTTGGGAAGCTCATCGCCGGCTAAATGGTGGTCACAAATGATGACATCAATGCCGTAGCTGTTCGCAAAATCTACTTTATCGTTGGCTTTGATACCGCAATCCAAAGAAATAAGTAATGTAAAATCGTTGGCGTGGCAGTATTCTATTCCCTGGTCGGAAATGCCGTAACCTTCCAAATAGCGGTCAGGAATATAGTATTCAATGTAATTCTTGTATTCAGACCCGATGATTTCTTTTAAAAAAGAGTACACCAAAGCAACTGCCGAGGTGCCATCTACATCGTAATCACCGTATATTAGTATTTTCTCATTATCAATTACCGCTTTTGACAGACGTTCCACCGCTTTATCCATATCTTTCATCAAAAACGGGTCGTGTAATTTTGAGATGTCGGGATTGAAAAATAATTGAGCATCTTCCACTGTTTTGATGCCTCGCTTCATTAATAAACCTGCCAGTGGTTTTTCAATCGACAAAAGCTGACTAAAATTTTCAACTTCGTCTTCGCTGGGAGTAGTAGTAAGAATCCATCTTTTTTCCATAGTATTTTTACGTTAAATTAGAGGTTGCAAATTTATAATTTTTTTTATTAATAAAGAATACTTTACTAATAAAAATCGCATATAATTTTATTTTTTTTATTGTTGTCCGGTAAATTGCGATTTGCGCTGCTACTTAAATTATTGCTGTTCGGTAAATATTGTAATGCGTGGCATCCAACCCCGTCCGATTCCTATTTTTGTACTCTGTTTCTCGAAACATGAAATGTAGCGTACCTACGTAGGTACGCTACAAATATAGAGTTGCATGGTCGTGCGTTTCACACAACCGCGAAGTGCTCGGATGTTCTTATAGTTTTGTCTATTTTATGATGTCTTCAACTTTTCGTTTATCTCGCGTCACAAATGCACCCGGAAAGGTTTGTTGTACATAATTCAGCACGTGGTATGCCTCCATTCTGTCAAAAAAATTTCCGATTCTTACTTTATGATTAGGGGCATCGAAAGTAATGTAAATTTGTGTGGGCACCGAAATCCCTGCTAATTGTTTTTCTGTTTCATTTTTTAAAATCACTGCTTTTCCGCTTGAATTTTCGCCCGAAAACGAGCCGATCTGAATGCAGAATATGGTTACTTTATCAACGTTCTTGTTTGCCTCAATATGTTTTTCCTGTGCCTTTATGATGGATTCTTCAATGTCATAAGTTACATATTGCGCAAACAAAATGCAAGGAAACAGTAGAAAAACAGACATTAAAAATTTCTTTTTCATATACATTTTGTTAGTTTCCGTGTTTCTTTTTAAATGCTTCAATTCCTTCTTCCATAAACTGAAGATATTTTTGTATATCTAATTCATAATAGGTGGGACCCACTAAAACAGAGCCGTCATAATCAATAATATAGTAGCATGGTTGGGAATTCTCTTTGTATTTTTGATTACTGATAAAGGTGTTTTTTTCGCCTAACATGGTTAATGTTTTTCCATCATTATCCACGATATAGTCTTCTTTATCGAGTTTTACTTTTTTATCATCGACATACATGGCAAGTAGCACAAAATCGTTGGTAAATTTTTCTCTCACGGCATCGGCTATCCAGACGGTATTTTCTACTTTTCTGCAGTTTGTGCAACCGTGACCGGTAAAATCAACAAATATAGGTTTATTCATTTTTTTCGCTACGCGCAGAGCTTGGTCATAGTCGAAATAACCTTCGATACCGTTAGGGAAGTGCAATTGATCGGCATATTTAGGTTCTTCTTTAGCATTTTCACTATTGGGTGAGAGGACAAATTTTGTTTCTTTTCTCACGATTTCGGAGATATTAAAATCTTGCGTTTCCATGGGTGGCAGCCAACCTGAGATTGCTTTGAGGGGCGCTCCCCACATACCCGGAATCATATAGACTACAAATGTAAAAGTGAAGATAGAAATAATAAATCTGATCCAGCTTTTTTGTACCGGCATTTCGGCATCGGCGGGGAAACGTATCTTGCCAATAAGATAAAGTCCGAGTAGGGTAAAGATAACAATCCAGAATGCTAAATAAACTTCTCTATCTAAGATTCCCCATCCGTAAGTTTGGTCGGGAACGTTTAAAAATTTCAGTGCAAAAGCCAATTCCACAAATGCTAAGATCACTTTCAGGGTGTTCATCCAGCCGCCGGATTTTGGCATAGATTTCAGTAAATTGGGGAACAGTGCAAATAAGGTAAACGGAACCGCGATGCCCAATGAGAAACCTAACATTCCGATAATAGGTTTAATGAATGAGCCGCCTGCCGCGTTCAGTGCTACCGCACCAGCAATAGGCAATGTGCAAGAAAATGACACAAGTACCAACGTTAATGCCATAAAGAAAACGCCTACCAAACCACCACGGGATTCCATTTTAGATGATTTGTTGACCCATTTGCTGGGCAGGGCAATTTCAAAATAACCAAACAGTGAAATAGCAAATACGATAAAAATTGCCGCAAATAAAACGTTCGGAATCCAATGGGTACTCAATACGTTGGCAAAATCGGGACCCATCACCGCGGACAATATGATGCCGAATAATACAAATATAACGACTATGGAAATACCGTAAAATAGGGCATTAAATTTTCCTTTTTTTCCTGATTTCATAAAATAGGAAACAGTCATCGGAATCATCGGGAAAACGCATGGCATGAGTAAACCCAGAAGTCCTGATAGGATCGAGGTCAAGAAAAACAGCAGCATAGAATCCTCTTCCTTCGCATCGTCATTTTGAGTTTTTGATTCTGTTATTTGGCTATTTTGTAGTTTGATGGAGAGGGTGTCGCTATTGAGGGCAGTTGTATCAGCACTGACGAGGTCGGAGGAGTCCACATTTTCGCCATCGGCAATGACTGCATCAATAGTGATGTCTATCTCTTTTTCCACTTGTGTGCAACGCCCTTCTATGCAAGCCTGACCGGAAATTTTCCCCTTAATTTTGAATATTTTGTTGGGGTTAGTAATTTTGATTTTTTGTTTAAACGTCACTTTTTTGTAAAAATAACGGCTATAATCCATTGCAATGGAATCAAAGTGCGACTGTGGTTTCGGTTCGGTGACCTTGCCCACTAACTGATAATTTGCCGAAGGAACAAATTCAAATACAATGGGTAATTCTAATCCTTTAGTGTTTTGGGAATAGAGGTGCCATTGGTCTTTTATATCTGCTTTTAGCTGCAATTCAGCTTCCGTTGGGGAATTTCTGACAACAGTAAACGTCCATTTTACAGGTTCTTGCATTCCTTGTGAAAAAGCCGAAAAGGCTGTTAGCATCAGGGTAAGTAGGACTAAACAAAATTTCTTCATATCTATTTCATAATTACGTGAATGGATGAAAATATCGCGTGATAATGGTCGGCAAAAATACGCATTTTTTTTATATGATTATATGCTTTGTTGATGGGGAGCATTCATCTCTTTTTTCCATTTTAAATAACCCATAATCGAACCGATGGTGTAAACGATAAAGAGAATGGAAGTGGGGTATAGTCCTTTGTAAGCGTAAAGGGCAGCCGAAGCGGCATTTACAACAATCCATAAAAGCCAATGTTCAATGTGTTTTTTTGCCAAGAGCCACATGGCAATGATGCTCAGTGCGGTGGTAAAAGCATCTCCGATGGGAACGGGACTGTCGGTAAATTGATATAGTATCCAAGAAATAGCCATGAAAAGTGCGATAAAAATAGCCATCAATCGCGGAACATCTTTTCGTTTCCAATGTGTAATGGCGACATAGTTCCCTTGATATTTATCTTTTCCGGCTTTATACTTCCAGACAATCAGTCCGTAGATATTGGCACCCAAGTAGTAGAGGTAGGTTGCGGCGTCGGCATAGAAAGCCGAGGTGTAAAAGATATAAATATAAAAAAGGGACATGGCAATTCCTACCCACCACAGCCAAACGGAAGCCTTATATTCAAAATAGAGGTAGGTGAGTGCAATAACGGCACCGATAATCTCAATAATAAGATTATAATCGTCCATCTATCATATTTTCCGGTAGGATACCTTTGACATCATATACTACACCGTTTTCGATACGAAGGAATTCTCTTACGTTGCAATTCATAAATTCCTTGTGAGCTACCGCTAAGATTACTGCATCAAATTGGTTTTTTAAAAGAGACATGTCCCCGTTGTTAGTACGAACATGGTACTCTTTTTCCACATTTTGCTGGTTTGCCCAGGGGTCATAGATGGTGATGTTGGAAGTATATTCGGAAAGGGTTGAGTAAATATCAATTACTCTTGTATTTCGGATGTCGGGACAATTTTCTTTAAACGTAAAGCCGAGGAGTAATATTTTGGCATCTTTCACCAACACGCCTTTTGTGTTCATCAATTTGATGGCGCGGTGAGCCACATAGTCTCCCATGCCGTCGTTCAAGCGGCGTGCGGCGGACATGACGCGCGGCAGTACTCCGTAAACCTGTGCTTTTTGGATGAGATAATAGGGGTCAACGCTGATGCAATGCCCGCCCACCAAGCCGGGTTGTAGTTTGATAAAATTCCATTTGGAGGCGGCGGCTTCTATTACATCGTGGGTATCAATTCCCATGGCATTAAAAATCTTTGCCAATTCGTTCATAAAGGCGATATTGACATCGCGTTGCGCGTTTTCAATAATCTTGGAGGCTTCAGCTACCTTAATGGAGCTGGCTTTGTGCGTGCCATTGATAAGCACGGCATTATAAATAGAATCCACAAAATCGGCAATTTCGGGCGTGGAACCGGAAGTGACTTTTTTGATTTTTTCGACAGTATGTTCTTTATCACCGGGGTTAATACGCTCTGGAGAGTAACCGGCAAAAAAGTCTTTATTAAAAATAAGACCGGAGACTTTTTCGACTACGGGAATGCATTCTTCTTCGGTCACGCCGGGATAGACGGTAGATTCGTAAATAACGATGTCATTTTTAGAAATGACTTTCCCGACGGTGGCACTTGCGCCGAGGAGTGGTGACAAGTCGGGGTGATTATTATGGTCAACGGGCGTGGGCACAGCCACGATATAAACGTTGCAGTCGAGAATATCATCTATTTGTGTTGTGCATTTAAAACCTTGGTTAATTGCAGTTTGAAGGAGTTCATCTGCCACTTCGCATGTATCATCATGACCGGACATCAGGGCTTGGACGCGCGCTTCATTCTTATCGAATCCGATGGTCTTGAATTGAGTCGAAAACAGGCGGGCGAGGGGCAGTCCCACGTATCCTAATCCGATAACGGCGATATTGACTTTTTTATTATTCATATTAGATTCATTTATTAAACCGGCGCAAAAGTACGATAATTTTCTTTACAACAAAAAAGAGACTGTCCAAAAAAAACAGTCTCTTTAACATCAATTAAAAACGCGCTTATTTTTTCTCTTTTTTAGTCGCGTAATTAATTTTCAACGCATTATTATTTCTAAGTTCTTCTTTCAAAGTGGTAACATACATCATTTGTACATCTCCATCAATTTTCAATGAATAGGTGATAATGTTGGGGTCTTCTTGTTTTTGGATACGGTCATCTCTTTCAGCTTTGATGAAACTTTTGATGTCCGATGCAAAATCAATAGGGACAGGATTGGCGATTTTGTCGTTTAGTTGCACGGCGATTTTACCGTCAATAGCTTTTGCAGCTGCTTCGGAATTAATAGGTTCTCCCATATAGATAGTAGCAACAGCGGCTTTTTTCTCCAATTTTTGATATTCGGAAGCATGGGGTGGTTTAAACTTCACTTTTGTTTCACTCTCCCTCATATTTGTAATCACCATAAAAAAGAACAAGAACATGAAAACAATATCAGACATTGAGCTAGTATTAATTTCTGGTGTTTCTTTTTTTTCGTTCTTCCTAAAACGGGACATAATTTCAAAATTTAGGGTTAATTTATTCTGTTTTCTCTTTAATATTCAGCGGGATAGCTTGCATGATAGATTTTCTTTCATCTGCTAAGGACTCGTCTAATTTATCGAAATTTTTCCCGTAAGTGATGAATGAAAGCTCATCGCGAAGTTCGTTAATGGCTTTTGACAATTCGTTTTGTACCATGATGTATGATTCAAAAGTAGCACCGTTGTCGCTTGTCAATTCCACTACCCCTTGAGAAACGTTGTATGTTCCCAGTAGTCCGCATTGTTTTTCTTTCTTTTCAGGAAGATTGGGGAGGTTTTGAGGATTTGAGAAGAAAAGCTTGGCTTCATCTTTTAATTTTGATAAAATCTCATTATTTCGAATTATAGTCGTTCCATTAATCAGAATATCACCGTTGCTACGCACCAAAATTTTCAAGATATTACGTTCTTTAATATCGACTTCTTTTGGCTGATCTTCATTATTACTCTTTTGCGGCAACATTCTCATAATACCTTGTTCGCTGTTGATAGACGAAACCATCAAGAAGAATGTAAGCAGCAAGAAAGAAATATCTGCCATGGAACCTGTATTGATTGCCGGTGTTTTTCTTGCCATAATTTAAACTTTTTTAAATTTGCTAAAGAGGGATACAATAACGGAAACAATAGCTAAAGCAAATGTTATATAGACTGTATAACAGCCTGCTTCAATCAATCTTGCCGTATTGGGTGAGATTTGTAGTTTAACGAATACATCTGAACGAGCACTTCCCGCAACCAAGTATGAAATGACGAAGATAACCACGATAGCCAAGATTCCAAATAAGATTTTATAAGATGATTTGAAATTGGTAATGATGTGGACCAAAGCCAAAATCAGCAATGATAATATCGCAATACCAAAAATTGCATAGCAAATATAAAGGTCAGCATTGAATATTTTATTTAAGCTGACAACATCGTTCACGCTACTTGTATAGGAGTTATAAACGGAGTCTTTCAAATTGGCATAATTGATACCGTTGATAACATGCACGGTGTCCAAACAAACTTTAATAGCATTTTTATGCTCATTTTTTTTCAAGTACTCTTGCCGAACATCGTTGTAATTTTCTTCTAAAAAGAGGTTATAAAGATCTAAGTCTTCATATTTTTCAACTTTTTTAAATTCTTCCGCATATTTCCCCTCTTTATCAAATTGAGCCAACAGGTCTTGAAGTCTAGTATTGGTATTAAATTCGGCTTTGAAAGCTTCAAAGTTGTTTTTATCTATTTTTTTGACCGTAGCGATATAATTATAGAAAGCGACTTTTGCGGGTTCGCTTGCTTTAACGGCATTATCTAAATCCTGATAAGTTTTATCATACGATTCTAAAAATGCAGGAAGATTATCGGTTGTTGTATTACTTAAGCTATCCAACATCATTGGATTAACGTCATGTATAGTGGAGATCGCCTTATACTGTGGTAGTTTATCGCCATCAAAGTCATTTGAAGAGAAATTGATAGCATAGTAAAGCCCCAGTATTCCGGCAACGCCGGCGATAGCAAATACTATAATATTTATTATTTTTCTAATCATAATTTTAAAATTGAGATTTATAATATTTCAATTATAAATTATTTGTTTTTAACTAAGATGTCCATAAATTCGATGGTGGCATTTTCCATATCATTAACGATACCATCAATTTTAGAAAGCAAATAGTTGTAGAAAACTTGGAGAATGATAGCGGTAATCAAACCGAATACGGTTGTGATAAGGGCGACTTTCATACCACCTGCTACAATGGTCGGGCTGATGTCACCTGCTTTTTCAATATCATCAAATGCTTGAACCATACCAACTACTGTACCTAAGAATCCCAACATCGGACCTAAAGCCATAAACAAACCGATCCAGCTCAGGTTTCTTTCCAATTTCCCCATTTCAACGCCGCCGTAAGAGGTTAAGGATTTTTCAACAGCATCTAAACCTTCATCATATCTTTCCAAACCTTGATAGAAAACACCAGCCAAGGGTCCTTTGGTGTCGCGACAAGCATCTTTTGCTTTTTCGATGCCGCCTTCAGCTAAAGCTTTTTCAACTTTATCAAGTAATTTGCGGGAATTAACGTCTGCCAAATTCAAATAAAAGATACGTTCAATGGCAAATGCCAAACCTAAAATCAGGCAGATAAGTACAGGTGCCATCCAAATAGGACCACCTTCTGCAAATTTATCTTTTAATACATAGTGTAAACTCTTCTCAACAGAAGCATTTTTATCTTCATCTGTTACAACAGCAATAGTGGAAGTAGTTTCGGGAGCAGCCGCTTGAACGGCAGTAT
>JALNYF010000016.1 GCA_023229985.1 Bacteroidales bacterium
CAACCTATTCGTGACGTATTAAAACCTTATATTTTATGTGGCGTAATGATGGTTCCGTCGGTACTGCACCTCCCGGAGCCATTGACAATGTTTGCCTTCTATCGTGCGAACCTTGCAACCAACCTATCGTTACCGTAACACCAACAACTGCCGTTTTATGTCAAGGCGAAAGTGTGACACTTAATGCTTCCGCTACAGGTGGTGCAGGAAATTATACATACACTTGGTCACCGGGCGCAACCCTGAATACGACTACCGGAAATACTGTCGTTGCCACACCAACCGTAAATACCGTTTATCAAGTAGTGGTAACAGATGGAGCCGATTGTTCTAAAACTGTTCGTATTCCGGTCGAGATTGCCGGCACCACATTAACCGTATCATCCTCACCGGCAGTTTATTGTCGTGGAGTAGACCCTGTAACGTTAACTGCTAATTTGAATGTTGTAGGAAGTTGCTCCAACTACACCTACACATGGAGCCACGGTGCTAACGGTGCTATTGTCACCGATGTTCCGCAAACCAACACAACCTATACAGTAACTGCCACTCCCGTTGACCCGGGCTGTTGCGTACTGACCGCTACCATAACGGTAGATGTCGGCGATTGCTTTAACACGTGCAGCGATTTTGAAACCATCACCGACAGAAACGATTGGACGCTTGTTAACGGGACTCAAACCACACAATGGGTCATGAACACGGCTACCAATAACGGCGGTGCTTACTCCATATACGTTTCCAATTCCCCCACTTCCGTTGTACCACCCAACAACTATTCAAATACCTCAACAAATGTATGGGCATATAAAGAAATAGAATTTCCGGAATGCGATGATGATTATGTATTAAGTTTTGATTGGAGAGCATACGGCGAAGATTGCTGTGACTATATGTACTTGTATATAGGAGATTTAGCTACTGTTACGGCAGGTTCCATGACCGCACCGGCAGGTGCCATACAAATCAACAATCCTGCTACCGGCGTGCAAAAATTTAATAGATCGTCGAATTGGACACATGCAGAGATTATTTTGGATAATGCGACCTATTCGGGACAGACAAAGACCCTATATTTTTTGTGGCATAACGATGGTTCCGTTTTGTATGACCCACCGGCAGCTGTTGATAATGTTTGTCTTCTTTCATGCGAGCCGTGCGACCAACCTATCGTTAACGTTACTCCTACGTTAGCCGTATTGTGCCAGGGCGAAAGTGCCACCTTTATTGTAACCGCAACGGGCGGTGCCGGTGGCTATACTTACGAATGGGACCCTGCAGGTACCCTTAATAGTACGACCAACGATACCGTTATTGCCTCACCAACAGCAACCACCACTTACCGAGTGCGTGTTACGGACGCATTGGGATGCTCAAAATCAGTACGCGTAACTGCTGAAATTGCCGGTACAACGTTGTCTGTTAGTGCTGACCCTCCCGGCTTCTGCATCGGTATGGAAGAACCCGTTACTGTTACGGCTACCCTTAATGTAGATGGATCTTGCAGTAACTATCTCTATACGTGGAATACGGGCGCAACAACCTCGACTATTACTGCAAATCCTACAATGTCAACTACTTATACTGTCACTGCCACACCAACAGACCCCTCTTGCTGCGAACTGATCGCCAGCACAACTGTTGCCGTTATGGAATGTAGTGCTGATGGCTGCCCGAGTGTAGCACCCGCCGATCTAATCACCGGAAGCACCAACATAGAACTTGATTGTATTACTCAAACTGAAATTACCTTGAGTGCCAACGTCATGGCTACCGCCATTGAAGCTGATGATTATTTTGTTTTCCCGATTACCTATGCCCCTCCTTTCGGCTTTACCGATGGCACCCGAATTTTTGATGATGCGACCGATGATACCTGGGGCGACATTGTTAACTTGCCTTTTACCTTCTGTTACTACGGTAATACTTATACGCAAATTGTCCCCGGTGCCAATGCCGTAGCAACCTTCAACACTGCTGTTGCCACCCAATACTGTAGTTGGTCATTTGACGAATCTATCCCCGATGTCGCACTTTTCCCGAATACTATCTTTGCTTGTTACCGCGACATCTATCCTTCAATCGGAGATTATAATTCAGTTACCGGTGACGGTGGAATTTTTGAAGGTGTACTGGGTGAGTATCCTTGCAGAACCTACGTATTGAGCTTTAATAATATCAAATTGTTCTCATGCACAGAAATCCGTACTTTCTCCTCTATGATTGTTTTATACGAAGGTACCAATATCATTGATATTTATATCCGTGATGCACCAACCTGCACAAGCTGGAACGACGGAAACGGTCTGATCGGTCTGCAAAATAGCGATGGCACTGCCGGCATTACCCCTCCCGGGCGTAATACGGGTCCGTGGACTGCCCACCAAGAAGCGTGGCGTTTTATGCCGACCGGACAACCAAGTTATCAAGTAACTTGGTACGCAGGTGTCGATACTACGGCTGCCCCAATCGGGCACGGTGATTTGCTAACCATTTATCCGACAGTTACTTCCGACTATACCGCTCGTTTACAATATACCGCTTGCAACGGCGATTATTTCGACATTATCAATACTTGCCGTATTGCTGTCAATAACGAAACTCCCGACTTAAGTATTACGGCTACCTTAGACACCCTCTGTCCTAATACGGAAACTACACTGACTGCCGTAACAGATGAAGCCGTCTCATATTTATGGAGTACCGGCGATACCGTGCCCTCTATTACTGTGAGACCCCCTGGCGGCGTTACGAATTACTCCGTTGTGGTAGTATATGAAAATGGTTGCGAAAAGACGGCAGATATAGACATCTTTGCCATCGCCACGGTTCCACCGCCAACATTCACCGGTGTACGTGAAATTTGTGCCGGCGAAACACTTACCATTCAGGCATCTGACCATTTTGCTTATATTTGGAATAATGGCAGTACAAATTCATCCATCACCGTTTCTCCGCAAGTGACAACAACTTACTCATTGACCATATCAGACGAAATCGGCTGTCAAGCTTCCGATTCTGTTACCGTCGTTGTTCATCCAACTCCTATCGCTGGTTTCGCCCCCGCACAATTCCTTACTTTCTTGGAAGATGGTCAGGCTCCGGTTGATTTTATTGACTTATCGCAAAATACCGAATTTTGGGATTGGAATTTCGGCGACCCGACTTCTGGCAGCAACAATTCGAGTGACCCAGAGCCTACTCATATCTATACGCAATCAGGCATATATACTGTTTTACAAACCGTTAGCACTGCCTTTGGTTGTATCGACTCAATTACCCACCCCGTTTCTATCCAAAAACCATTCTATTTCTACGTCCCCTCTGCTTTTACTCCCGACGGTGACGGTATTAATGAAGTATTTATCCCGCTCGGCGAAGGCGTAGATTTAGAAAACTACGAATTTCAAATATTTGACCGTTTCGGACGAATGATATTCTCTACCAACTCATTGTATCAGGGCTGGGACGGTAAAGAAAAAGGTAAAGAACTTCCTCTCGGTGTCTATGTTTACGTTATCAAGACCCAAACAATGGATAAAATACCGAAAGAATTTATTGGTACAGTAACATTAGTCAGATAATATAAGATGAAGCATTTCCGAATTATCGCACTCCTTTTATTAATATGGTGCCTCCGACAATTCGGAAATGCACAATCCGAAACCTCATCGCCTTACCCTGAATCAAACCGCGATTCTGTCTTATTAATCAAAGATTCCATTTTCCCTAAAATGGATTTCCAATGGATGTCATACCAAATGAAAATTGATATGACCATGGAGGAAGAAAAATTACAATTTCAATGCTTTGTGGCTATTCGCACCGACAGTATTATCTATTTGAACCTGAACAAATCCGGCATTGAATTGGCACGCGTGGTGCTTACACCCAAAGAAGTCGTTTTTGTGAATAAAATGGAACACAAATACTATCAGGGCGATTATTCGTTTTTTCAAAATATAGTAGGAATTCCACTTGATTATTTGATGATTCAATCGTTGCTACTCGCTACAGACTTTCCACATTTTGAAAATAATTTTCAATTGACGACGGATGATGGTAAACTGGAATTTATCTCGCCGCTGCGAAAACAAAATAACAGTGATTTATCCATCATGCAGAGTATACAAATCGGTGAAAAGGGAGTCATTGAAGAAAATGATATCACGGAGTTAAAAACCATGCGCGACATCAACGTCAAATATGATAATTATGTAATCATTGAAAACGTTCATTTTTTTAGCAAAATGTTGATAGAAATGGAAACCGATGAGACGATAATAGAAGCTGAGATAAAGAACGTAAAGGTAAATCGCCCCGGACCCACTGGAATCAAAATTCCGGAAAATTTTGAGGAGATTATCTTTGAGAAATAAAAAATTAGTGTAAAGATTATCTCATAAAAGTTCCTTTTAATGAGGAAATCACAACTACCCCATCGCTGAAAAGTCCCACAGAAACCACAAATCCCGCCGACTTAAGCTACTCCGTAATAATTAATACGTTACGTAAATTATTATTTACCGTGAAGCAAAAATAAAAAATGGTCTGAAGAATCAGACCACTATACGGGGAGGAATAATTACTTATTTTGTAGTGCTTTCAGCTCGGCGACTTCTTGTTTCAATTTTTTAAATTCTTCCATCATATCGGGAAGTAATTTCGAACAAGCCATTTCGCGCCATTTCTTTCTTACCTCATACGCAGGTGCACCGAAAAGAACAGACCCTTCTTCCGTCACATCTTTATCAATGCCTGAAAGTGCCAATAAAGTGGTTCTTTTAGCAACGAACAGATCTTTATTGACGACTGACTTAGCCCAGATTGTACATTCATCTTCAAGATGTGTACAGCCGGCAATAGCCGATTGTGCGCCGAAGAGGCAATGTTTTCCGATATACGTATCGTGACCTATCTGCACCAAATTATCGAATTTAGTGCCATCGCCGACATAAGTATCACCCGAAACGCCGCGGTCAATGGTAACGCAGCAGCCGATTTCGACATCATTGCCGATAACGGTACGACCACATGAAGTCAATTTGAGCCAACCGTCATCGCGTTTTTGAAAATAGCAGGCATCTGCGCCGATAACGCTGCCGGAATGAATGATTACATTATCACCGATAACCGAATGAGCATAAATGCTGACATTGGAATGGATGAGACAATTTTTGCCGATCACAACATCTTCCCCAACAAAAGTGCAAGGTTGAATGATTGTTCCTTCGCCAATTTTTGCCGATGGGTGAATTGGGGTGGTTTGCGAATTAAAGTGGACCAAATAATTCACGAGGTTCAGATAAGCCTGCAAGGGATCTTTTGTAATAAGAAGCGTCTTCCCTTCCGGAAATTCCACTTCTTGATCTATTATAATGACAGAAGCCTCGCTTTTCATCATCCTTTCGTAATACTTGGGGTGATCGACAAACGAAACATCTCCTTTAACGACAGAATGAATTTCATTCACGCCGGTGATAATAGCACTTTGATCCCCTTTTACTATAACATCCGCTTGAATGATGTTCAGTAATTGATTTATGGTGAGTGGAGTTTTTAAAATCATTTTATTATTTTACTCTTTCCGCGTATTTGTTAGTGCGTGTATCTACTTTGATGATTTCACCGGTTTCGATAAAAAGAGGAACAAAAACCTCTGCCCCTGTTTCAACGACGGCTCTTTTAGCAGCATTAGTTGCCGTATCACCCTTCACACCCGGTTCGGTATAAGTTACTTCCAATACAACAAATGGCGGTAATTCGCAAGTAAGAGGAGTATCTGTATCGGCATGATACATAATTTCAACATTTTGTCCTTCTTTCAAAAGACCTGGATTATTGATTAAATTCTCTTCGATTGCCAATTGTTCGTATGTTTCGGCATGCATAAAATTATAGGTAGTATCTCCTTCTTTATATAAAAATTGGTAAGGACGACGTTCCACACGCGCCAATTCAATCTTGACACCCGCGTTGAAAGTATTTTCTAAAACTCTTCCGGTGCGTAAATTGCGAAGTTTGGTTCTGACGAATGCCGGACCTTTCCCGGGCTTAACATGCTGAAACTCAACTATTGACCATAGTTCGTTATTAAAATCTATACATAATCCGTTCTTAAAATCTGCTGTAGTTGCCATATCTTTATTAATTTTAGAGAGTAATTCTTTTCGGGGTGCAAAATTAATAAAAATATTTTTTCTATAAAATATCTTAACATTTATTAAGATTTGTGTTACTTTCAAGTAATTTTTGTATTTTTGCCGCCTATCAATTTTATAATGGATATTATAGCGATTAAACAACGTTTTGGTATTGTGGGGCACTCCCCGGCACTGGATAGAGCCATTCACGTAGCCGTTCAAGTTGCCTCAACCGATTTGTCGGTACTGATTACCGGCGAAAGTGGTGTGGGCAAAGAGAATTTTGCCAAGATCATACACGAAAATAGCCGCTGTAAACATGGCAATTATATAGCCGTTAATTGCGGGGCTATACCCGAAGGTACTATTGATTCGGAACTTTTTGGACATGAAAAGGGGGCGTTTACCAATGCAACCGAAATGCGCAAAGGTTATTTTGAAGTTGCCGATGGCGGTACCATTTTTTTAGATGAGGTGGGAGATTTGCCTGCGGCGACACAAATACGTCTTTTACGGGTGCTGGAATCCGGCGAATTTATGCGCGTTGGGGCATCAAAACCACTCAAAACCCAAGTTCGTGTCGTCGCTGCTACCAACGCCGATATGTCCTTAAAAATCAGTAATGGAAAGTTCCGCGAAGACTTGTTCTATCGCTTGAATACCGTTCCTATTCATATTCCGGCTCTGCGCGAAAGAAAAGAGGATATTCCCCTGCTCTTTCTCAAATTTGCAACCGACTTTGCAGAAAAATACAGATTCCCTCAAATTCAATTAACCCCGGACGCAACCGAAATTCTCAAAAATTACTACTGGCCCGGCAATGTCCGCCAACTCAAGCACATGGTCGAAAATATTTCCGTCGTTGAAAGTTCTCGTACCATTACCACCGATATTCTCGAAAAATACATCTCCCCCGAAAACGCCCAACGCAACCTGCCCGCCCTCATCGCTGCCCCGGGAGCCGACAAAACCGAACACTTTGAAAGAGAATTAATCTATAAATTCCTCTACGACTTGAAACGAGAAGTCACTGACTTGAAAATATTGGTAAACAATATGTTAGACCAAGATCCACATCATCTTAATCATCCCATTGAACACCGAAAAATGACCCTGCCCTCTTCCGATCCCTTATCCTCATTTCACATCATTGATAATCCGACCTTTGAAGCTGATCGTGTTGAACCTGCCTCTCAAGAAAACGCCATTGTCTTGGATGATGACTATTCCCTCGTCAATACCGAAAAAGAACTGATTAAAAAAGCATTGGATAAAAATAACTTCAATAGAAAAAAAGCGGCTGCAGAATTGGGAATTTCTGAACGAACATTATACCGAAAAATTAAAGAATATGATTTATAAAAGACTTCTAATTAGCATTTTATCTATTTCTTTAATTGTGTTGAACGGTTGTAGAATGACCGTTTCGCTCACCGGCGGAGATGTTGATCCACGCGCTACAACCGTTTATGTGCAAACTTTCCGAAACAACGCATCATTGGTCAATCCCACACTAAGCAACGAATTTACCAATGCATTGAAGGACAAAATTCAGGGACAGACCCCGCTGACCATCATCAATACAAAAAACGGGGATTACACCCTCGAAGGAGAAATATCGGGTTATTCCATCAATCCCGTGGCTATCCAAGGAGACGAAACCGCTGCCATGAACCGGCTGACCATCACTGTAAATGTGCGCTTTACCAACCGTTTTGATGAGAATAAAAATTTTGAACAGTCCTTCTCACGATATGCTGATTATTCAAGCAATCAAAACTTTACCTCCATTGAGAGTAATCTAGTTTCAGAAATCAACGAGGCATTGAGCGAGGATATTTTTAATAAGGCTTTTGTAAATTGGTAATACAACATATTATAAAAATGAACGATATTTTTTTAAACGCAACCGAAAATAATTTAAGCCAAATCAAGGAAATCTACCATAATTATCCCGCATCTTCTTATGTTACATTCTATTATGCAAAAATGATGCAGGAACTTTACCCCGATGAATACCGAAAAAATAAAGCAAAATGGCTCCTCTTCATCTTAAATCGAAAAAAATACAGTGATTTTAGTTATTCGCCGGCGAGCGATTCCTCCGAAACTAAGGACATTCTTTCGCCTATTACCCCACCCGACCTCACTCCGCCCGCTTCCCAAATTGAAACGAATGATTTCCCTCATCACTCCATTTTGGACAATACGGACAAAGAAGAAATTATTGATGAACTTATTGAAAAATTTAGCAACAATCCACCGAAAATTAAGTACGATCCGGAGAAACATGATGCCGCCATTAATTACGGAAAAGATAGTCTTGCGGAAGATCCCGACCTCATAAGTGAAACATTAGCAATATTTTACCTCAACCAAGGGTACCCGGGAAAAGCCCTAAAAATATATAAAAAATTATGCTTGCAATTTCCAGAAAAAAGTTGTTACTTTGCAGCCCAAATTCGTGAAATAAAAAATAAAAAAAACTAATAAAAAAAATTATAAAATGACAATACTTGTAATCTTAATTATTATCGCCAGTATCGCATTAGGTTTCTTCGTCTTAATTCAAGAATCCAAAGGCGGAGGATTAGCTTCTAATTTCGCTTCTTCCAATCAAATCATGGGTGTGCGCAAAACCACCGATTTCTTGGAGAAAGTTACTTGGGGTTTGGCAATCGGTATTTTGGTACTCTGTTTAGCAGGTGCTTTTTTGACCAAAAGTGAGTTTGGAGATAGAAGCGGCGAAGTAGAACAAACCGAACAAACTACCGGCGAAGAAGCAGAATAAAAATATATTGTTGTTGTTGCTAAAAAAGAGAGGAAACATCACCTCTCTTTTTTTTATAAAAAATGATAGATGAATAAGCATCATGCTGCTCACTTTTTAATACTATTTATTGCCATTCTTTTCTGGGGACTCTCTTTTGTCTTCACTAAAACATTATTGTCCGAATTGACCCCCATTGCCATTATTTTTTTCAGAATGGTAATATCTGCCACCTTGCTTTTAGCAGTTTGCGCTCTTTTTTTTCGACAATCGCTCCGCAGTGTTCGCAAAATCGACTGGCTGTTTATTCTGGCACTCAGTTTTTTCGAGCCTTTCCTCTATTTTATTTTTGAGACTTACAGCTTGCAAATAACCGATGCCTCCATCGTTTCAGTCATTATTGCCACCATTCCCATCTTTTCCGTTTTCCTTTCCGTTTTTTACTTTAAAGAAAATCTATCCAAAATGAATATTTCGGGAGTTTTTGTTTCTGTTGTCGGAATAGTGGTCATGCTCTCCCCTGAATTTTCGAGTTCCACATTTAATAAATGGGGGCTTTTGCTGGCATTCGGTGCCGTACTTTCTTCCGTGGGTTATAGCTTCTTTTTGCGCAAATTATCAGACCGTTACCACCCTGTATTTATCGTCACATGTCAGAATACCGTTGGCGTTCTTTTCTTTTTTCCGCTTTTTATATGCTTGCATGAACCTGCCGAAATTGGCGCTCAATTTTCCGCCCTTGCCAACCCAACCCTTTTAACCGACTTATTGATACTCTCCATTTTTTGCTCTGCCCTCGCCTTTATTTTTTACGTCAAAGCCATGCAAAAGTTGGGACTTGGCAAAGCCAACACTTTCACCAACCTCATTCCGGTCATTACAGCCGTTTTTTCTTTTATTATTCTAAAAGAAACTTTTCCCGCTTATAAAATTTTAGGAACACTCATTGTTATCATCGGTATATGCCTGGTACAATATACGGCAAAACCCAAAAATGAACAATCTGCGCTTCAATAGTGTTGGTGTAACCAATTATTTTACAAATCCTTTGTGTATGATCACTAATAAAATCGATCCTGCTGAATTGGAAAAAAGAACCACTTGGCGAAGCGTCGATATTCGAGGTTGCTACTACCGTGACCAAACCGCCATTCTTCACTCCAAGCCCTTTCGAAGATTAAAATACAAAACACAAGTTTTCTTTAATCCCAACGATGACCATATCTGCACGCGAATTGAACATGTTTTACATGTTGCAACCATTAGTGCAACCATTTGTCGCGGACTAAACAGCAAACAAGAGGCAGAGTGGAAACTGAACGAAGATTTGGCTTATGCTATCAGTTTGGGACACGACTTGGGACACACCCCTTTTGGACATGCCGGCGAAGCCGCATTATCGAAATGTTTAGGTAGCAAAAATGCATTTATTCACGAAGTGAACAGCTATCGAGTAGTAGAAAAACTGATTGCAGACGGACAAGGATTGAATCTGACTTATGCCGTGAAAGACGGTATTATTTGCCACAACGGGGAGAAATTTGAACAATTCATCAAGCCCGATTTTAAAGTAAAAGAGTTGGACAGCATTCACTCACGCAACTTTGTACCCTCAACTTATGAAGGTGCCATCGTGAGATTCGCTGACAAAATTGCCTATTTGGGACGCGACATCGAAGATGCCATCGTTGCAGGATTTATTGAAACCGACGATATTCCCAAAGATATTCGAGACATAATGGGGACCACCAACAGCAGCATCATCAACTTTTTAGTCCAAGATATCGTGGCTCATTCCACTGAAACGGCAATTTCCGTTTCCCAAGAAGCTCACGAACTCATGTTGGCATTGAAAAAATTCAATTACCAACGCATCTATGAACACCCGTCATTAATTGAAATTGAACAATCATGCGATAAAGTCATGAACGTTATTTTTGAACATTTATTCAACATTCATCAACATTTTGATTGGGAAAAAGGAATCTATCCCGCAAAGACAAAACTGATATTAGATGAGTATTTTGTTGATTATCTGATAAATATGAGACAATTTTATTGGCAGGAAAAAGAAGAAAAAGGCAGTTCCATGGAAACAATGGGCAAACAAATTGTTACAGACTACCTTTCCGGCATGACCGACCGTTTTGCTTTGGAATGTATGCATGAGATTTCAATTCCTCATTCAATATTCTTCCGACACGGGAAAGGGACTTTCTAATAGTTTTTTTTTAAGAATATAGCTCGAAATTAAAAAAGAAAATGTATTTTTGCAGGCTTTAAAAAAAAGCTGACAATTATTAATTTATTCGTTTTTAGAATGAGCAGATATCCTGAATCTATTGATAAAATTACCAAAGCACGACTTGCTTTTTCTACGTTAGGCTCTATTTTCAGCATTGCCTTAACGATGTTTTTTGTCGGAATATTGGTATTTCTCGTCTATTTTTCCACGATGTTCCTGAATGGATTTTCCGAAAAAATGGAAATGGAAGTTTTGTTTTTTTCTCAAGAAGATGCCGGTGTAAAAGAGGCAGATATTGTGGCTTACGAACAAAGTCTTAAATTGCAAAATTTTATTCAAACCTCCAGAGTATCGACACAAAAAGATAATACGGAAGAAGCCAAGCGGGTGATCGGCAATAACTATGAAGAAGTGATTGTGAATCCCATTAACGCTTCTATCATTCTTACTTTAAAACCGGAATATACCAATGCTGATTCCATCAATAAAGTGATCAAGTACATCAAACAAAATGAGATGGTACAAGATGTGGAATACCCTGATTATATTGTACAAGTCATTCAAGGGAATTTTACTAAAATTCAATGGACGGTTTTGGGTATTTGTTCCCTTTTTCTGCTTATTTCGCTCTTGCTAATTGGAAATTCATTACGGTTGAGCATCTATGCCAAACGATTCAATATCAGGAGTATGCTTCTTGTTGGAGCGACGCGTGGATTCGTGCGCCGTCCTTTCGTTTTTAAAGGATTGGTACAAGGCACGTGGGGCGGCTTTATTGCGTTAATATTACTGAGCGGCGCGCTCTACTCTGCCCATTATCTGCAACTTCTCCCGGGCTTTATCGACTTGTCAAATACCACTGTGATTGCATGTTGCCTCGGAGGAATCTTCGTTTTCAGCATTCTTTTCACCATGCTTTCCGCAATTTTGTTCGTCAATAAATACATAAAAATTAATTCGGATAGATTATATTTATAAAAATCAACATTTATGGCACAAGTTATTTCTACCCAAAAAACATCTCCAATCAACTACGGAAGTGAGAAAAAAAATAGTACTAAAAAACCTCTTTTTTCTACTTTTAATTACATCTTAATGGGCGTCGGGGTCCTGTTTTTGGCAATCGGTTACATTACGCTGTCCGGTGGTGCCTCCAAAGATCCCAATCAATTTAGCGAAGAGATCTTTAATACACAGCGTTTAGTCGTTGCGCCACTTCTTATGCTGTGCGGCTTGGTGATTGAAATTGTCGCCATCATGTATTATCCACAGCGCAAAAAGAAAATCTCTGACGAAAATACCGACGAAAATACCCAAGCTTAAACGATGGAATGGTTCGAAGCAATTATCTTAGGAATTATTCAGGGCTTAGCTGAGTTTTTGCCCATTAGCAGTAGTGGTCATCTCATTATCGGAAAGGAATTATTAGGAATTGAAAACAGTGAAAACGTTGTTTTTGAAACGGTAGTTCACGCCGCAACCGTACTCAGCACGATCACCATCTTATGGAAAGAGATTTCAAATTTATTTTTGAAATCGATCAAATTCCAATGGAACGACGAAACCCAATACTTATGCAAAATAGCAATCTCCATGATTCCCGTTCTCATTGTCGGTCTGTTTTTTAAAGATACCGTAGAAGCATTGTTCGGGGAAGGTGTTATATTGGTAGGTATTATGTTGTTAGTCACGGCATTACTTCTTGCTCTTACCAAATTTGTAAAGTTTAAAGAGCGCAAAGACGTTGGCTTCGTTTCGGCATTGATTATCGGCTTGGCGCAAGCAGTCGCCGTATTGCCAGGACTGTCACGCTCCGGCACTACCATCGCCACCGGTTTATTATTGGGCGTTAAAAAAGAATCCGTTGCCCAATTCTCCTTCTTAATGGTTATCATTCCCATCTTGGGCGAAAGTTTCTTGAGCTTGGTAGGTGGTGACTTCTCAGCTGCCGCTTCCGGCATCTCCCCTATTTCCCTCATTTGCGGATTCATAGCAGCATACGTATGTGGCTTGTTGGCTTGCAAATGGATGATTGATTTAGTTAAACGCGCCAACCTGATTTGGTTTGCCCTTTACTGCACCATCGCAGGTACGCTCGCTATTGTTTTAGGCTGCTTCGCTTAATTATTCAGACAATTAATTATGAAGATAAAAGATGTTTTACAGTATTTAGAAAACAAATATCCCCTTGATTTACAGGAAGATTTTGATAATTGCGGCATCCAATGCGGAGATAAAGAACGGGATTTGACAGGCATTTTGGTCTGTTTTGAGATATCTGACGATACGATTGATGAGGCGATAGCGCAAAAAAAGAACCTGATCATATCGCATCACCCGTTATTATTGAGACGGGGAATCTTCAAAATCGAACCGACCCATCGCGTTGGAAGAATTATTTGTAAATCCTTGGAGAACAAAATGGTATTGTATTCGATGCATACCAATTTGGACGTAGCGGAAGGAGGAGTCAATGATTGTTTTGCGGACAAATTGCACTTATTGAATACCGTCGTTTTAAGTCCATCACCGGCAAAGATGCAAAAAATTGCTTTTTTTGTTCCCCAATCGCACAGTTCAGCTGTTAAAGATGCCCTTTTTCAGGTTGGCTGCGGAAGAATCGGGAACTATGAAAATTGCGCCTATCACGTAAATGGCTTTGGCAGCTTCAAACCATTAGAAGATGCACATCCTTTTATCGGCGAATGCAATCATACAGAACGAGTTGAAGAAGAACGAGTTGAAATGGTATTTCCGGCATATTTGCAAAAGCGCGTGATTGAAGCATTATATCGTCATCATCCATACGAAGAACCGGCATTCGACCTTTACGTGCTGGAGAATCCACTGCGAAGAGCGGGTTTAGGCAGAGTGGGCAAACTCGAACATCCACTTAACGGTATCAATTTTTTGCAATTAGTAAAGGAGACTTTTGCCTTGAAATATTTACGATATTATGGAGACCCTGAACGAAAGATAAGTCGGGTGGCAGTGTGCGGAGGCTCCGGCAGTTCATTCATAACCAATGCTATAGCCGCCAACGCCGACGCTTATATTACCGGAGATGTCAAATATCACGACTTCCATCTCGCCGATGGAAAAATGCTAATCATCGACATCGGACACTTTGAAAGCGAACATTTTATAAAAGAAATAATTTTTTCCGAACTTAAAGAAAAATTTAGTAACTTTGCCGTTTCAATTTCAGAAGAAGAAAAAATGCAGATACAAGTTATATAAATTTGAAAATCAAGAAAATACAAATATTATTATGGCAAAAAGAAAAGCAACAGAGGAGCTGACAACTCCCGAAATTAAGACAGATACGACAGGTAGTACCGAAATAATTATCGAAAGACAGGAAGTGGAAACTGCCGAAGAGATTCAGGAAGAACTTAGTATCGCTCAAAAATTATTGTCCTTATATTATTTGCAACAGATTTGTTCCAAAATAGATAAGATTCGTTTTGAAAGAGGTGAGTTGCCGAATGAAGTCCGTGATTTGGAAGATTCCCTGGAAGGGATGAATACCCGTATCGCCAAGCATCAAGAAGAGATTAAACTCATTACCGAAAAAATTGCAAGCGAAAACAACAAAGCCAAAGAAGCGCAAGTGCTCATCAAAAGATACGAGGAACAACAAAATAATGTTAGAAATAATCGTGAATACGAAACATTATCTAAAGAAATTGAGTATCAAACACTTGAAATCCAAATTGCAGAAAAACACATTTCCAAACTCCAAGCAGAATCTGAAACTAAAACTGCTGAAATTAGTTCTTATGAAGAGAAATCAACAGAGATTTCAGACATTCTGAATCTAAAGAAAAGTGAATTAGATGTTATCATTGCAGAAACGGAAGCCGAAGAATCAGCACTTTTGGAAAAAGCTGAGGTTTACAAAGCAAAAATAGAGCCTCGTTTGCTGTCTGCTTTTGAAAGAATCCGTCAAAATGCCCGCAACGGCTTAGCCATTGTGCAAATTGAAAGAGACGCATGCGGTGGCTGCCACAGTTTAATTCCACCTCAACGTCAATTAGACATCCGGTTGCATAAAAAAATCATCGTTTGCGAAGCCTGCGGACGTATTTTCATTGATAAACAATTAGTGGAAGAACAGCAAAATAATCCTGACCCAACTCAGAATTAATTTGATACGATTTAAAAGTTATTGAGCAAAACTGTAATTATTTAATAAATGCAGTTTTGTTTTTTTTTCAAAACCGCATTTCATAGGAATAAAATCGTACTTTTGCGGCGTAAATTGATAGATTGTGAATATAAACCGCCCCATCCAATTTTTGATAGAGAAAATACAGCAAAGTATTCGTCCACGCCCTATCCCTGTCGAAAAGGAAGTAATGTCGATTCAACTTTCCAATGAAAAAAAGACATTCTATAAAATCGGGAATTTCAGAAAGAAATTTTTTACGATTTCTATCAAAACCAAAGATGATTATTTTAAGTATCTTTTTTATTTACTGATGATCCTTTTGGCTCTATTGATGGGCTGGATGTCTCTTCAAACCGGTGTTTCGGAAAAAGAGATTCTGCACAAGCAAACTGCTGCAGCGCTATACGACCATCTCGCCAATGGCACCTCAACCGCCACGCAAGCTCCGGCGATCCAAAATCATTTGCAATTTGTTGATTTTCTGTGCTATTGCTTCACAAAATGGTTCAATATTGACAGTATTTATCAATTTCGCCATATTGTGGCAGCCGTTTTCGGGTGGTCAGTCATGTTGTTGTTAGGACTATTCTTAATGGATTTGTTTGCTTGGCGCGCAGCCTTTTTTGGAGCTTTCTTTTTGTTTATTTCGCCACATTTCTTGGGAAACGCATTATGGAATTTAACAGATATACCCTTCGCTTTCTTTTACCTGCTCGGTATTTTTCAAATCTATTTGTTCGCTAAGGAACTGCCTATCGTCAAATGGCGAAGAATTGTTTATATTGTGCTGACTACACTCGCTGCCCTGTCCATACATGTCGGGGGGTTAGTACTTCTCTATTATCTCATATTGGGTGGCTCGGTAGCATTTTTTATGCAAAATCCAATTAAGAAATTGTTTACGCTCAAATATGTTGTCAACTTTGCGAAGCTATTTTCCATACTCCTCGCTATTGGCTTTTTCGTTTATATCTGCTATCTCTTCTATCCGCTTCAATCTTGGCCTCTGACAACTCCCCGCCACGCCATCATTGCCATGTTTGACAATCAACCCGCCACGTCAATCCTATTGAACGGCAATTACATCAATACAACACAATTATCCGTAGGGTATATTTTAAAAATGATGCAGCTGACCATTCCACTTGTAATTGTATTAGGCATTATTATACACCTTGCTTTTTTGAGAACCATTGTCCGCACCATTCGCTTCAGCAGTATGCTTCTTCTTCTATTTACACTTCTTTTTCCGCTTTGGTTATTGTCAGGCAAAACAGTGAATTTTTCTGACGGATGGAACATTTATCTAATGCTCTACCCATTGGTAATTATTGTTGCCGTTGCCGGATACGAAGGCATTCTCCGAAAAGTAGATGACCGATATACCAATGTTATATTGGTGGCTGCGTTTTGCCTCCTAACATTGATGCCGCTGCGCCACGTACTTCAACACTATACCAACGTAAATGTTTACTTCAATGAATTATCCGGCGGGATTCATAACAATTTTGGGAAATATTCAATTGATGCGGTAGAGCAGAGCAACGGACAGGCATGTAAATGGCTGATTAACAGAATAAATAACGATAATAAAATCTTAAATGATTCCATCGGAAAAATCAATGTACTGACAGATGGGGGCTATGGTTGCGACTATTATTTCAGAAAAGACACAGCTCATATCCATCTCATTCATGCAGACTTTGACAAAAGAGACAGCTTGGAATGGGATTACTTTATTACTTTTGCGAATAAAATTCCGACAACAAAACTTATCAACGGTACATGGGAAAAAGAAGATGCCATCAAACGCTTTTATGTTGAAAGGAAACAGATTGTAGCTGTCATTAAAAACAAGCGAGTTCTTGCGCCGGAGCCACCCGCTGAAATATTGGAAAAATAACAAAATAAAATTACGGAATAATCGTTTAGACAGAATGAAAAAAATATACATTATACTTATTAGTTCTTTTTTAATTCTTGGTTTATTGTCAAGATGCAGTAAGACCGACTTAACGGCTTCCTACATTTCAATTGAAGAGGATGCTCTTGAAATGAACATGACTAATTTTAATTTAATCCATGAGACGAACTATGATGCAGAAGAACTAGCCTCCATTGCTTCCCAAAAATTCCCGGACGTTTGGATTTATGTTAACGGTCAGAGTTTGGGTACTTGGGAGTTACCGTGCGAAATACCGATTTTGGAAACCGATAGTACCATCGTTGAGTTTTACCCGGGAGTTAAAATGAATGGGATATCAACAAGTCGTCCCCGTTATCCATTCGTCAAAGGTTGCAAGGTTAAACTCGGCCTCAATGCCGGTGAAACACTTCAAGTCAATTCCATTCCTTTCGAATACTACCCCGAAACCAATTTCGAGTTAGTAGAAAATTTCGAACCGGATTATAATCAATATTTTGAGAGCAGCGACAGTGCCGGAGTCTCTTTTCAAAGAATCACTGACCCCGATGAACCAACCAATCGGATTGGGGTTATCGCCTTGGAAGATACCATTACCGAATTTGAAATTATTTCAACTCCCTTGCAGCTGAATCACAAAGTCCCCTCCTCAGTGTTTTTGGAAATGGACTATCGCTGTGATTCGGAAGAAACACAAAATTTCTACGTAGGAATGCTGATCGGTACAAGTACAAGTTCCGCTATTACGCACGAACCGCTCGTTGGTGTCAATACCTCATCAAAATGGAAAAAAATATATATCAATCTTACGCAATCCATTTTGCGTAATCAAACGACCGCTACCAGCTATCGCGTTATCATATCGGGCGCAAAAAGCGGAACCAACGACATTCATCTCTACTTTGACAATATTAAAGTCGTCTTTCTATAATTTTTTTATGGCTAACAAACGCAAACTTATCATTCTATATGTACTCTTCGATTTTCTGGCGGCCTTGGCCACATGGGTGATTTTCTTTATTTTCCGCAAGTATAATGTTGACAATCAGGTTTTTAATAATTTTGACGCCACCATTCTAAACGATAATAAGTTTTATTTGGGATTGTTTGCCTATCCGCTGTTTTGGCTCTTCCTGCATACATTTTCCGGCATTTATAAAAAAGTTTATAAGAAATCCCGTCTCAAAGAATTGGGTATCACAATGTTTGTCGTCTTTTTGGGAACGCTTGCTTTTTTCTTCGCCTTTATTTTAGATGATATCATTAATAATTACAATGATTACTTGTTATATTTTGCTGTTCTTTTTTTACTGCAATTCTTCTTCACTTACATCCCGCGAGTCATCATTACCACTTCCACCATTGATAAAATTAGAAATGGAAAAATTTGTTTTAACACCCTGATTATAGGCAGCGATAATGTTGCATTAAACACTTATAATTCAATAATTACGCACAAACCTCATACAGGAAATTCCATTATTGGATATATTATTATTGACAATAATGATGAAGACTTATTATCTAACGAGCTTCCTTGTTTAGGGAAAATTGATGATTTGATGAGTATCGTTACCAAAAATGAAATTACCGAATTAATTATTGCGATTCAAAATGGGAAACGAAAATATATCGAAAAAATCATCACCATGATTATGGATACCGATATAGATTTGAAAATCATTCCGCAAATGCAAGATTATTTGATGGGCACAGTCAAGGTATCCGCTGTTTTACAAGAACCGCTGATTCCCATTTCTCTTGATTACTTACCGGATTGGCAGCAATACACAAAAAGGTTTTTTGATATTTTCTTGTCACTTATTGCTATTACCTTGTTACTGCCGGCTTATTTGTTCCTTGCGGTGGGGGTTTTGTTATCCTCTCGCGGACCGGTTTTTTACACTCAGGAGCGAATCGGCTACAAAGGGAAACCTTTCAAAATCATCAAATTCCGTTCAATGGTTGTAAATGCCGAAAATAACTGTCCTCAACTTTCCAGCAAAGATGACCCCCGTATTACCCGATTTGGCAAGTTCATGAGACAATCTCGGTTAGATGAGACCCCGCAATTTTTCAATGTCCTCATTGGTGATATGTCACTGGTGGGCCCTCGTCCCGAAAGACAATATTACATTGATAAAATCGTAGAAAAAGCTCCACACTACAAGTTGCTGCTTCGTGTAAAACCCGGAATTACTTCGTGGGGACAAGTCAAATTCGGATATGCCGAAAATGTAGATGAAATGGTTCAAAGGTTAAAATGGGACATTCTTTATTTAGAAAATATGTCCCTACAAATGGATATCAAGATACTGATATATACTGTTTTAATTGTATTAAAAAGAACCGGGAAATAATGAATAAATATATAGCCATTATAGGTGGATTGCTCTTTTTATTCGGCTGTAAGACCGCAAAAGAGAGCCCTCCCATAACTGAAAAGAACGGAAACACCCAAGACTGCTATACAATCAAAAAAGGCGACTGCGTAGAACTCTCGTTTATTGCCAATGCCTCTTTAGGAATGGCATGGTATTGGAAGAATAAGGAGCAAGTGACGGTTGTTGATTCGAGCAATGTGCGCTATTTTCAAGAAAACCCGGAATTAATCGGGAGCAGCAGCACGCTTTGCTGGACATTTTGCGCTAAACATTCCGGTACAGATACTCTTGTATTTGAATTTTGTCCTATTTACGACCAACAAAAAATGATCAAACAACGAAAAGTGGTCGTCTCCGTTCAATAATGAAAATTGCAATTTGATGTTAAACAACGTTTGTGTACACATAGCCATTCCGGCGATGAACGAAATGGAAACATTGCCGCAAACATTGTCAGCGATTGCTCAACAGTCTATCCTGCCACAAATCAGGGTTTATGTATGTGTAAATCAACCCGAGGAATGGTGGCAACTCCCTGAAAAGAGACAAATTTGCGAAAACAATCTGCAATTACTCAATCAATTGCGTCTGATAACGGCATTTCCTTTGACAATCATTGACCGAAGTAGTGGTGGTTGCGGTTGGCAAGGCAAACAATGTGGAGTTGGCTGGGCACGCAAAGTGCTATTTGACAGCATTTTGAGCATAGCCGCACCTGACGATATCGTGGTAAGTATGGATGCCGATACCGTTTTTGGAACTGACTACATAGAGAGCGTACTTCATAATTTACAACGGCACAAAACTTGGCAAGCCATCTCTGTTCCTTATTATCATCGTCTTACAAGTGATGATTCCGCCAATCGCGCAATTTTGCGTTATGAGTTATATTTACGCAGTTATGCCATTAACATGTTGAGAATCAACAGCCCCTACTCGTTTACTGCCATTGGAAGTGCTATTGCAGCCAGAGTTACAGCATTGCGCAAAATTGGAGGAATTACCCCGATGAAAAGCGGTGAAGATTTCTATCTATTACAAAAATTGAAAAAAATGGGAGAAGTAGGAAGTTGGAATGAACAAATGGTCTATCCTGCTGCCCGCTTTTCGGATAGGGTATTTTTTGGAACCGGTCCCGCAATGATTAAAGGTGCTTTAGGGGATTGGAATAGTTATCCTATTTACCATCACCAACTTTTCAATAAGATTGAAGAAACTTATCAATTAATCGGGAAACTCTATAAGACAGATATCCAAACTGATTTTATTTCTTTTTTGCAATCTCAGTTTAAGGAAAGCGATTTTTTGCAACCGTTAAGAAAAAATGTCAAAGATCCTGAACAATTCATGCGCGCTTTTCATGAAAAAGCCGATGGATTAAGAATATTGCAATTTTTAAAGCAAGAACAAAACAGAGAGAATATACCTGACGAACTATCCTTGTTCGACAATTTAACTCAATTTTTGCAAGAAGAGAAGTTTGGAAATACTCCCTCTTATTTATGTTCTAACAAATCACTTAACACACTATCTACCGAACAGCTCAACGAAATAAGAAATCTCCTGTTTCAAATAGAAGTAGCTAAGAGGAAGCGGACGGCTCAATCTCTCTAAAAAGGTAATGGGCCTCCTTCATTGGGAACCGCCTTTTCGGTCGGTTCAGAAATATTAACCCGTTCTTCCGTTTCAATCTGCTTTGCATCTAACATTATAAAATTAGATGCCTCAATTTCGGTAATGTAGCGTTTAGCTCCATTCTCCTCCCACGAACGCGTCTTGATTTTTCCTTCCAGATAGATTAGCTTCCCTTTGTGCAGATACTGTTCTGCAATATCTGCCAAGTTTCGCCAACAGATGATGTTGTGCCATTCTGTCATTTCCTTTTTTACGCCATCTTTATCCTTATACGTTTCAGATGTAGCTAATGAGAAGCTGACTTTTTTTTGATTGTTTTCGAAAGTTCTACTTTCGGGGTCCTTTCCTAAGCGACCAATGAGAATTACTTTGTTTACTCCAGACATATTAGTTAAATTTTAAATGACTTTGCAAAGATATACCTTTCGAAATCCGTTGTCAAGAGTTGTTAATAACTTTTTTCTAATTCTGTTTCAGTGGTTTATAACCGGACTTGTTTAAAATCGTTTGACTATTTGCTTCTTGCATGAGTTGTTTTGGCGTAATCTCCGGATTCTTTTCCATGTATTGCGTAACAATCATCCAACCAACAAAAACCCCAATTCGTCCGGGCGAATCATTGCCGAATGGATTGGAAAAAGGAGCTTCATCTATCAATCGCCTGATTGGGTCATTATCCTTGGAAAACAATAAATTCTTTTCAATCAAGTAGTTCCACACATCCGGTTGATATTTTTCTGCCCACGCCCATTGCGTATTGTTATAACCGATGATGTGCGCCACGGGAATTTCCGGAAACACCAACTCTGTGAGGTAAATTCTTTTTCCTTCCATAATCATATAATCCAACAAAGTAATCGGGGTCTTTTGTACCAATGGATTATACGAAATGGAACGGCGAAAACAGTCCAACGCAATATTTTCGGGTTCACATTGTTCTCTAATAAATTGCGGAATACGATAATCTTGATAATACTTGTAATCTTTGCCTAAATACCAATCCAAATTAATAATTACCATATTATTATAAGTATTGATAAATGGATTTCCGGGGTCTATTCCTCCCACAACAGTGAAAAATTCAGGTATTTTAGCTTCAGGAAAATAGTATTTATAATATGAAAGAGCCGTTTGTAATTCACTTTTTAAGGGAGACAAATCTGGATACCGTTTCATAACATCACGATGAATCTCGCGAATATAGGGGTCTTTCAAAAAAGCTTGAAGCTGTAGGAGAAGAGTTGGATTTTGCCACGAATCCGGCGCAATGAACACCGGATATTCTTTTCCTAATCGTTTGACCTCTTCTTGCATTTTAGTTGTATCAATCGCAAAAACCGCTTCCTCGTATCGCTTTATACTGATTTGAATATTTTGTCTTAATGCTTCTATATCATCTTTCTTTTCAATCACTTCCATTTTTCGTGTGTTAGGACCATTGCTTTTAGGTTGGTGATGGAGGTAACGAATAACGAAAAAAGCGGATAATAATATTACTACCACGCTGATAATCAAAATTATAATAGACTTTTTCTTCATATTATTTCCATTCAAAAGTGTTAATCATTTGCATCATATCCTCGCGCAAGTATTGAATTACCGGCTGCAAAGAATCATTATTGGGCGTAAAATCAAAATAGAGCGAACTTCGCAAATAATGATGGGTAGTGTCACTCAACCAAAACTGAATGGGACACGCTACTTCCTTACCTTCAATATCATAAATCTTTCCGAACAATCGCGAAGAGTCATCTTGCACAAACGAGTTTTCAATATTATCGGCTTTTACCTGATGAAGTTTTACGAAATCCTCATCAATTAACATTAACTCTCTAAAATTTTGGTTTTTAATTGGTAAATAGGTCATTTCAAAAGTGGCTCTTTGCGCGGGATAATGAACATGAATCCAAATGGCTCCATTTTTATCCTCAAACGAACAAACCGCAGATGAAGAGTATTGGAAAGTGAAAGGAAGCAAATTGGTATCTAATTGTTGATACGCATGTTGAGGCAAGTCAATTCTAAAATAGCCGAGTGGCTTCGGAGCTACGGTCGGTTCTTCGTGGCAACTTTGCAGATAGAACATCGCAAATACAAGAAGCAATATCAACCAATATTTATTTAATCTATTCATTATTAATTATTTATTGTGTACATCCACAATTTCTATTTGCATGGCGAGGCTGGCTTTTCCTCTGATGCGGACACCATCGCCGGCAATGCCATAAGCTAAAAATGAAGGGATTACCAATCGCGCACGACCTCCCTTTTTCATCATTTTGACCGCCTCGTGCAGTCCAACAATCTCTTCACTTTTATCGACTTTAAATATTTTTTCTCCATCTTTTGCCGATGAATAGACCGTATCTCCTGTCAATAAAATGGTCGTATATTTCAGTGTAACAACATCTTCCGATTTGATTAAATCCCCCTGTCCTGCATCTAAAACCTGGATTCGCAGTCCTATACCTAATTTTTGCATTTCCCAGCCGTAACGCTTTACAAAAAAATCAATATCCTCTTCCTCACGGTTCACATTCTTTTTGTTCCATTCCACGTAAGGATCAGGTTTCTCCTTTGCATTAGATTCCTTCACTAAAACCACCCCATTATTTTTCCCGTCACAGGCGCAAAGAAGAATGATAGATACTAATATAAAAAAGAAATTTCTTTTCACGTTATTGTTATTTTAATTGAAGCTGTTTTTCATATTGTTTGAGCACTTCCTTGAAATACTGGATGGTATTTTCTAAAGTATCGTAATAGAAGGCTGCCGACGCATTTTTGTGTCCCCCTCCGTTAAAGTGATTTCTGGCAAATAAATTGACATCAAAATTCCCTTTTGAGCGAAAAGAAATCCGGATTTTATTCTCACGTTCAATAAAAAAAGCAGTAAAGAGCATATTTTTCATGGATAAACCGTAATTGACAAAACCTTCCGTATCTCCGATTTTATATTGATTATCTTTCAAGTCTTTCAGAGTCAAATACATATATGAAGTCGAAAACTCGTGCATTAAAGTCAGTCTTTGCGAGAGGCACAATCCCAGCAACTTGATTCTGCTTTCTTCGTAATTATCATAAACATTACGATGGATGGTTTCCGCATCAACTCCCAATTTCATCAATTTGCTCAATATCTGATAAGTAATCGGATGGTTGCAAGCATAACTAAGTGAACCTGTGTCCGTTATCATTCCCACATAAATACATTCCGCCACCTCTTTTGTAATTTTTGCCTTGTCATCAGACAATTTATCTAACACCAAGTACACCAACTCGCAAGTGGAAGTAGTGTTGGGCGTAGAGAATTGCACTTTGAAATCAAAGCTTGGACAAATGTGGTGGTCGATTAAGACTTTAAAAGCAGGCGAATCAATGATCGGTTGTTCCAATGCCTTTCCACTCCGATGAGCGGCGTTCATATCCACAACAAACAATAAATCAGCTTCTTTCAAAGTTTTTGTAGCTTCTTTGAAATGAGCATCGGCAATGATAATATCTTCACTCCCCGGCATCCACTCCAAAAATTGCGGGAACGGATTGGGTAAAATGACGCGAACATGATACCCTTCGTTTTTAAAATATTGGTATAACGCCAATGATGAACCCACCGCATCCCCATCCGGATTATAATGCGAAATGATGGCTATTTTCTGCGCTTCTGACAGCTGTCGTCTGAGTTGCTCAATTTTCGACTTTGTTATTAATCTCATGTTTCAAATTAAGTTGCAAAAATACATGACTTTTCCCAATATTTTACCCGATTATAGAATATTTATTCAAAATAGTTGAACCTCCAATTATTATACAATAATTTTAAATAGTATTCGTTGTTAAATAAATATATTCAGTATGAAACGTTTAATAGTTGTTATTTTCTTTTGTGGAACAGCGTTATCGCTTTTATCACAAACAGATACGACCTCATGGAAGCACTTTCTACCGCGCCATGAAGTTCAAATCGGAATTGGCGACCCATTTTTTTCCTCAGTTTACGCAGGAAGAATTAATTGGGGGACCTCATTAATGGACTATGACTACCCTGCCATTCAGCCCAACCAATGGTTTGAACCCGATACCTACCGTGGAGCTACCTTTGCGTCTGGTGCAGTATCCGTAAGCTATATGTTCCGAATTCAAAAATGGTTATGGCTTGGTGGAACTTTTTCATATTCAGGTTTTTACAATGAGGTCTTTGACCGTGTGAGCAATCAAAAAGTTGATTACCGTGACTCCCATTTCATTTCTATCATTCCGACCGTTCGTTTTTCGTGGTTGAATAAAAAATATTTAACCCTTTATTCCGGCGTGGGCGTGGGCATAGCGACCGTGTTTGAAAAAACAAACAATGAATTAACTTTTTCGCCACACATAGTTCCCCACCTGACCGCTGTGGGCATACATGCAGGCAAAAATTGGTACGGTTTCTTTGAAATCGGACTTGGCGTAAAGGGTATTGTTTCCACCGGATTCGGGTATCATTTTAATTGTAAAAATAATTGATTATGAAGAAATTAGCATTTTTGAATATCCTTTTATTGCTGATCGTTTGTAATAGTTGCGAATGGCAAGAGGCTGAAGAACGCGGCAATTTGACCCAACGCGGGAAACAAATTTACGACATTTGGGATTATTCTTCGCAATCAATTCTGAATGATTTTGTCGATAAAGCATTTATTTTCAATGCTTGGTACACAGCCAATGACAGCGTTAAACGTATTATTGAAGACCAATGGTTCCCCTATTACAAAATTCGCAACGACGGCAACGGCAAATACGGACTCTATTCCGGCACGACACTTGACTTTTCATTCGAAACAAACCTGCAAAGCCTCACCGATAGTAGTGCAAATTGGACGATCACTCGCCATAATTCCTATTTAGAAATGAATACATATTATTCTTGCGAGCCAATCATCAACAGTGTAAAAATTAATTACACTAATAATATGGAATGGGATATCCGCATCGACAGTAATTCAAATAGCAATAGTTCCGCATTATGGCATTTGCACATTAGCGGCAATTCTGTGCCCGAATCCATCTCTTTGGCAGATTATGAATTGAGCGGACATGGAGTTTTTGCTATGCAAAATTATGAAAGCATCGGAGGGCGTTACGGAAATGCACCCACTTTTTTGGAATACGAGATCGCTGAAAATTTTGCTCACTCTCCCGGTGCAAATTGGGAACGCGGCTCCGTTGACATATTATTATATAATGAAAAAGCGGAATCGCTTGAAATAAAAGGGACCATATTGAACCGTAAAACTCTTTGTATCCATTATTTAGGTATTATCGAATATTGGGAAATTGGAGATTTTTTTAGAACATCACTTTTTTAATTTATATTTACACCGTTTTCTAAGAATCCTTTTTAATGGTGAGAATATTAAAAAATTCATTTCGAATGATAGATTTGGAACATTGGTTTCCTATCTGTAGCCTAATCTATCGGGGGAATGCCATTCATCAATCATATTTTCAAATTACACCGAAAATTCGATAAAATTTTCTTGTAATTTCGTCGAAAAAAAGTTGTATTTTTGCAGGTTAAAAAAATAAGCAAACTTGTAAATAATATGTTGAATAATCAATCAGTACTTATCACCGGAGGCACCGGATCTTTTGGAAAAATGTTCGTCAAAACTATTCTTCGCGACTATCCTGACGTAAAAAAGATAATCATTTATTCTCGTGGCGAATTAAAACAATTCAACATGAAACAGATGTACCCTGAAAAGGAATACCCTCAAATGCGTTATTTTATTGGGGATGTGAGAGATGGCGAAAGACTTCAACGCGCTTGCGAAGGTGTTGATGTCATCATCCATGCTGCTGCGATAAAACAAGTTGATACCGCCGAATATAATCCCGAAGAATGTATTAAAACGAATATTCACGGAGCACAAAATGTGATTAATGCAGCCTTAGCAACTGGGGTAAAACACGTGGTGGCACTCTCAACTGATAAGGCATGCGCTCCGATTAATTTATATGGAGCCACCAAACTTTGTTCCGACAAATTATTTGTAGCAGCCAACAATATCACAGGATTCAAAAACATTAAGTTTTCGGTAGTTCGTTATGGCAATGTGATGGGTTCACGCGGATCTGTAATTCCGTTTTTCATCAGCAAACGTAACAATAGTGCTACCGAATTGCCTGTTACCGACTTACGCATGACACGATTCAATATTTCGCTCGAAGCCGGTGTTAATTTGGTAATGTTTGCCATAGGTCATCATTTGGGAGGTGAGATTTTTATTCCTAAAATACCTTCTTACCGCATTACTGACGTAGCCAAAGCCATCGCGCCCAATTTGCCGATTGTGGAAATCGGTATTCGCCCCGGCGAAAAATTACACGAGGAGATGATTACCGTTACTGATGCACTGAATACCATCGATTTAGGCAAATATTTCGCCATTCTCCCATCCGTTTCTTACAAACATCAAACCGAAGAATATATTCAACATCATCATGCAATCATGGTTCCAGATGGATTCCATTACAGTTCGGATAATAATGAAGAGTGGGAAACGGTAGAAACGATGCGAGAAAAAATTGTCAAATTTTGTGACGCAAATTTTCAAGTAAAATGACACCACACAAACCGATTTCATACGGACATCAAAATATCACGGACGAAGATATCCAAGCAGTAGTGGAAACGCTACGCTCCGATTACTTAACACAAGGTCCGAAATTAGCCGAATTTGAACAAGATTTTGCACAGAAAGTGGGGGCAAAATATGCCGTGGCAGTTTGCAACGGGACCGCCGCTTTGCACTTGTCAGCAATGGCTCTCAACGTTCATGATGGGGATAATGTGATTGTTACGTCACTTACTTTTGCAGCTTCAGCGAATTGCATTCGCTATTGCGGCGGCAATGTTTGTTTTTGCGATATCGACAAAGAGAATTACCTCATTGATTTGAATAAATTGGAGGCAATGTTAACCACTCATCCGCAAGGATACTACAAGGGAATCGTTCCGGTTGATTTTGCCGGTTATCCCATTCATGCAGAAAAACTGAAAGCTCTTGCCGACCAATACCATTTGTGGGTTATTGAAGACGCATGCCATGCACCGGGTGCTTATTTTATTGATTCTAAGGGTAATAAACAATTAGCAGGAAACGGAACTTTTGCCGATTTGACCTGCTTTTCGTTTCATCCCGTTAAACATATCGCCACGGGCGAAGGTGGAATGGTAACTACCAATAATAAAGAACTTTACGACAAATTATGCTTATACAGAACGCACGGAATTACCAGAAATCCGGAACTGATGCACGAAAACCACGGTGGTTGGTACTATGAAATGGTGGAACTCGGATTCAATTACAGAATGACCGATTTTCAAGCTGCTTTGGGTATCTCGCAACTCAAACGATTGGATTGGAGTCTGCAACGCCGCCAAGAGATTGCTGGCAAATATAACGATGCCTTCAAAGATATTCCGCAAATCAAAACACCGGAAGTAGCAAAAGAAGTCTATCATGCTTATCATCTTTACGTGATTCAAATTGAAAAACGCAAAGAACTTTTTGACTATTTGCGCAACTTAAACATCTTTGTACAAGTACATTACGAACCGGTTCACTTGATGCCGTATTACAAAAATTGGGGCAACAAAGCAGGTGACCTGCCGATAGTGGAGGAATATTCCCAACACTGTTTGAGTCTGCCGATGTATCCCACTCTGACCGACGAAGAACAAGATTGGGTGATTGAGAAGATGAAGGAGTTTGTGAAATGAGAAACATCGCTATCATTCCGGCGCGAGGCGGCAGTAAACGCATCCCACGAAAAAATATCAAAGATTTCTTGGGGAAGCCAATTATTGCCTACTCTATTGAAGCCGCCATACAATCCAATTTATTCGAAGAAATCATGGTTTCAACGGACGATGAGGAAATTGCTGAGGTTGCTGAACGTTTTGGTGCAAAAGTTCCTTTTATGCGTTCTACCGAAACCGCCAACGACTTCGCTTCTACCAATGATGTTCTGAAAGAAGTTATTGCAACTTACGAAAAGCAAAATATAGCTTTCGAAAACATGTGTTGTATATACGCTACTGCACCGCTGATTCTAAGTAATAAAATCGTAGAAACATACCAACGTCTGATATCTTCCGAGTTTTCGATGGTCTATCCGGTAGTGCCATTTTCATACCCCATTTGGCGATGCTTGGATATGGACGAAAACGGAACCCTGAAACGTCATTGGAGCGAATTTGAAAATAGTCGCAGTCAGGATTTACCTGTAGAATATCACGACACCGGTACTTTTTACTGGTACAAAATTGAAGAATGGAAATCCGGAAGCAAAAACATAGGTGGTATTGTGGTTGCGGAGACTGCTGTGCAAGATATTGATAATGAATCCGATTGGCTGTTGGCGGAAATGAAATATCGACTTATGCACGGAAATAAATGATGTCATTCGGATTCTGCAACATCACCAAACAAATTTATCATTCAATTTTCATCATTAAAAAATAAATGACTATCTTTGCAACTTCGCCATTGGCAAATAAACTCAAACACCTACGGCAATGAATAGGAAAAGGAAAATATTCTTCCGCGCAGATGCCGGCAGCACCATCGGCTACGGACATTTTATCCGATCACTGGCTCTTGCCGATATGCTGAAAAAGGAGTTCGACTGCACTTTCTTTACCCAAATACCGACAGAATATCAGAAAAAGGAAGCCATGCCGGTTTGTCGCCTCGTGGAACTGCCCAACGACGAGAGCAAATTCCAACGCTTCTTGGACTATCTTACCGGTAAAGAAATAGTGGTTTTGGACAACTATTTCTTTACCACCGAATATCAACGTGCCATCAAAGCCAAAGGTTGTCAATTGGTTTGCATCGATGATATGCACGACAAACACTACGTTGCCGATGTGGTGATTAATCACGGTTGCCATCGAGCCGAATTGTTTGATGTGGAACCATACACCAGCCTTTGCTTGGGGTTGGAGTGGGCACTGTTGCGAAAACCGTTTTTGGAAGCCGCCCAACAACCTCGTTCACCCAAACATGTCGATAAAATTGAAAAAACAGTGGTCTGTTTTGGCGGAAGCGACACCATGCATCTCACAGAAAAAGCTATTACCGAATTAATGCCTATCCATGATATCCAAAGCATTAATGCCATTGTGGGAAATCATTTTGATACTTTTCAACAATTTGAGGACAGCCGCGTACATTTTCATCAAAACATATCGGCCCAAGCAGTTGCCGAATTGTTCACAGCTTGCGATTTAGCCGTAGTTTCGGCCAGTTCGGTGTGCATCGAAGCATTGGCTTGCGGCGCCAAAGTAGCAGCAGGCTGGTATGTGGAAAATCAAAAAGAAATCTATGATCTATGCGTACAATTGAATCTAATTATTGGTTTAAATCACCTTTCTGACGCTTCATTCATTTCAATATTCAATTCTGATATGAATAGAAAAAATCACTCAACCACTTGTAACAGTTTATTCACCAACATCAAAAATAATTATGTCAACCTATTTAAAAGCTGCCACTGAAAAGGATATAAATCTTCTTTTTGAATGGACAAATGACCCTTCTGTACGGCAAAATTCCTTCAATTCTGCTCCCATTCCTTTTGAAGATCATCAACGTTGGTTTCATCGCGTGTTGAATGACCCGAACACTTTTTTATACATTTTGTACGATGCAAATATTCCCATCGGACAAATCAGGTTGGATAAAAAAGAAGACGGAAGTGCCGTTATTAATTACAGTATTTCAAAATCACATAGGGGTAAAGGTTATGGACTGATTATCATTCAATTGATTAACAATTATATCATTGAGAATTCGTTGCCAATAACAACTTTAATTGCAAAAGTGAAAAAAGAAAACGTTGCTTCTCAATTGATTTTTGAAAAGTCCGGATTTCGTGTATCGGATAAAGGTGACTTTTATGAATATTGTATAAATATTTGTAATTTATTGATTATCAATAATATAAATTTTTTAGGGGGGGTAATTCTATCAAATAATAGAAATTCTTTTGCATTATTTGATTCATTAAGTTTGTTATATGATGACATCACGATTTATAGTGATCCGATAGATATTGATTTTTGTATGAATAGGAAGCCTTCATTTATAATCAGTTATAATTATTCTCACATAATATCTTCAGATGTTATCAATTTTTACGGAGAAAACAGAATGTTTAATATTCATATATCGTTATTGCCATATAATAAAGGCTCTGATCCAAATTTTTGGAGTTTCATTGACAATACACCTAAAGGAGTTTCTATACATACAATCTCAAAAGGTCTTGACTCCGGTTCAATAGTCTTGCAAAAAGAGGTGTTTTTTGATGAAAACAAAGAGACATTTTGCACATCGTATGAAAAATTAAATAATTTAGCCGTTGAGTTATTTTCCGAGAATGCTTCAAAAATATTGAGTGGACAAATACAAACAAAGCAGCAAATTGGAAAAGGAACATATCATAGAAGAAGTGATTTCAATAATTATGTTGATGGAATAAGATTTTCGTGGAATATGAATATTGGAGAGTTTAAAAATCAAATATAGAATAAAATTTCAATACATTTCTTTATTACAAAAAAACACCTATCTTTGCATTCGCAAATTGCGTTACGCAAATTGCGTAATAATTAATAATTTGAAGTCATGGAAAATCCCTTTTTAATTTCCGGATATCGCAGCCCGGAGTATTTTTGCGACAGAGAAAGCGAAACGCAAACCCTAATAGATGCTTTGCGAAACGGGCGAAATGTTACGCTCATCTCGCCACGCCGTATGGGAAAAACCGGATTAATAAAAAATGTATTTTATCATTTGCAACAGAATAATGATGTTGTGGTTTTTTATTTGGACCTCTATTCAACACAAAATTTATCGGATTTCGTTACATTATTGGCAGATACAGTTTTAGGAAAATTAGACAACAATATTCAAAAAGCTGTGCAACGGGTTACACATTTTATCAAAAGTTGTCGTCCCACATTCTCTTTCGACGAGTTAACCGGTTTGCCCAAAGTAGGTATTGAACTTGCTGAAAATCTATCAAAGACATCATTGGAAGAGATATTTCAATACCTGCAATCTTCGGAACGAACTTGTTATTTGGCATTTGACGAATTTCAACAAGTGAATAATTATCCCGAAAAAGGCGTAGAGGCTTTGTTGCGGTCGTATATTCAATTTACTACCAACGTACATTTTATTTTCTCCGGAAGTCGAAGTCATTTGATGCAGGAAATGTTCATTTCGCCCAAACGTCCTTTTTATCAAAGTACGCAATTGATGAATATTGGACCTGTTTTTGAAGATAAGTATTATCAATTTGCAGGAAAATGGATGCAACAACAACGTATAACTCTTTTGCCGGAATTATTTAAAAACATTTACAATAAATTTGAAGGACATACGTGGTATATTCAGATGATTTTCAATCGTTTATATAATAACGCCGATACTATTGACCATTCAAAAATCGACATGGTAATTGCCCAAGTGGTAGCTGAAAACGAATATGCTTATCAATCGTTGTTGGCTACATTACCCTCCATTTCTACTCAATTATTAAAAGCGGTGGCAAAAGAGGGAAAAATCAAAGAGATTACATCCGGAAACTTCATCAAACGATATAAATTCAAAGCAGCCAGCAGTATTACACGAGCCATAAAACATTTAACCAAGTATGAATTAGTTTATTACGATGGAACAAATTATTCCGTATATGATAGATTTATGGGGATTTGGCTCAAGAATTTACCATTTTAAGCAAATAACTAATTATGAATAAAACTTTTATCATAGCCGAACTATCGGCAAACCACAACGGCAGCAAACAGACTGCCATAGAAACCATCCAAGCGGCAAAACGCGCCGGTGCCGACGCCATCAAATTGCAGACCTATACTGCCGACACCATTACATTGAATTGTCATAACGCCGATTTCAAAATCACGCAAGGCACCTTATGGGACGGAAAATACCTTTACGACCTCTACCAAGAAGCCTACACGCCTTGGGAATGGCACACCGAACTTTTTGAAGCTGCCCAAGATGAAGGATTAGTCTGTTTTTCAACGCCTTTTGATAAAACCGCAGTCGATTTATTGGAATCGCTCAATAATCCGATTTATAAAATTGCTTCTTTTGAAATTACCGACATTCCACTTATCGAATATGCTGCACGGAAGATGAAACCGATGGTTATTTCCACCGGCATTGCCACGATGGAAGATATTGCATTAGCCGTGGAAACTTGCCGAAAAGTCGGCAACAACGACATTACACTGCTCAAATGTACCTCTTCTTATCCGGCACCCATTGAAGAAGCCAACTTGCTCATGATTAACGATTTAGCTACTCGATTTGGTGTAAAATCCGGTCTGTCCGACCATACCATCAGTTCGGTGGCTCCCATCACGGCAGTGGTACTCGGAGCCGTGATGATAGAAAAACACTTCATTATCGACCGCAGCATTGGCGGACCCGATGCCGCTTTCTCCATGAACGAACAAGAGTTTACCCAAATGGTGAAGGAAATTCGCCAAGCCGAAAAAGCGATTGGCAAGATCAATTACGAACCAACCGACAAGATGAAAAGCGGAAGATGTTTTTCGCGCTCGCTCTATGTGGCAGAGAATATGAAAGCCGGCGATGTAATTACCGAACAAAATGTTCGTTCTGTGCGCCCGGGTTACGGCTTACACCCGAAATATTTTCCGGAATTATTGGGTAAAAAGGTGAACAGGGATTTGCAAAAAGGAGAACGCATGAAGTTGGAATGGGTAGTGCAAAATAATTCAAAAGCTATGGTGGACTTTTGAATTATTTTGCAACGAAAAAACAGATCAAGAATGTGCAAGCATTCATTAATCGGTCAAAAATTGGATAGTACAATGTTAATCTCTTTGTTCAACCCAGATAAGGTCATCAAGGGAATAACCTCTCATAGTGATCCTTTGTTTAAGAAAATTTAAATCATCGGGATCCATTAACGGAGTTCGGCTCAAAATCCACAAATATTTATCCTTTTTACTCCCAATAAGGGCATAAGTATAATTTGAATCTAATTCCAGCACCCAATAATCTGCGTAGAAATTGGCAAAAAAAGCGACTTCCAACTGACCCGGTTTAGAATCATCAGGGCGACGAGCTTTGCCAACACTTTCAGAATATTTCCCATCAAAGCTCTTCTTGTATCCTGCATTGACCACTCGAATCATTCCATCATCTTTGAAAGAATAATCCGCTGTACACCCGACTAATCCGCGTTCAAACGAATGATCATAACGCGCAATTTCGTACCATTTCCCAATAAATTTATTGAGATCAAGTTCTTTTACGGTAGTCTTATCAATGTCGGAGTCGGATGAGCATCCAACCAAAAACACCATACAGGTGCATAAAACGCCAAATAATCGATTTTTCATAATAAAACTATTTTAATTAATAATATTCTCGATAACACCATGTAACGGATGTTTGTTCAAAGAAGAACATGGATTATTTTTACGGGCAAATAGGGGTGTCTGACACACCAACAGTCTTAATTTAAATTAATCATCGTCAGAGAAAAAAATCCAAATTTTATCACTCTTTTTCCTTAATTTCATAACTTTTGCATGTTGAATCAATCATCGATTAAAATTTTCCACATTATACCTTTATTTCAAAAAAACATTTATCTTTGCACCCGAAAAGGTATAAAGATATGAAACAGACCACCCTATCCTTATTCGTTAAAAAAAAGCGCAAGCAATACCAACTGACCCAAGTCGAACTTTCGGAGAAAGCCGGCGTAGGACTTCGTTTTGTCCGCGACTTGGAACAAGGGAAACTCTCGTTGCGATTGGACAAAGTAAATCAAGTTCTCTCTCTTTTTGGTTCGGAAATGGCTCCAACACCTGCTAATCTTTTTGAAATAAATGAATTATGAAACAAGCCGAGATTTTTTTACACGACCAAAAAGCCGGTGTGCTGACGGAAGATGAAAATGGCTTCACCTTTCTGTATGATACTGCTTTTCTCGCATCCGAAAAGGCTGAAGCCATCAGTCTTACGCTTCCACTTTCCGAAAAGGCATACCATAGTAATATGTTATTCCCATTTTTTGACGGATTGATACCGGAAGGTTGGCTTTTGGATGTAGTAGAAAAAAATTGGAAAATCGATAACCGTGACAGAATGTCTTTATTGTTGGCTTGTTGCAAAGATTGTATCGGTGCGGTTAGCGTAATTCCCATCAACTAAAAAGAAGAATAATATGAGACGCTGTTTATTTTGTTATCAGGAATTGAATCACGGTGAAACTGACTTTCACGCAAAGTGTTCTCGAAAATTCTTCGGACATTCTATTCCACCACAATTGCCCTATACGCGAGAACATATCAATGAATTAGCCAAAGAAGTCATTCGCAGTCATACTACTGTGACCGGCGTTCAGCCCAAACTCTCCCTCGATTTGACTAAAGCCCATAAAAATGAACCGCCGCGATTAACCATTGTAGGAATTTGGGGACGATATATTCTTAAACCACAAACCGAAATATTCAATCATCTTCCTGAATTAGAAGATGTTACTATGCACTTGGCTCAGATAGCCAAAATCAATGTGGTACCGCATTCCCTCATCCGTTTTCAAGATGGCGAATTGTGTTATATCACTCGCAGAATTGACCGATTGCCCAACGGAGACAAAATCCAAATGGAAGATATGTGTCAGTTAACCAATCGTTTAACTGAACAAAAGTACAAAGGATCTTACGAACAAATTGCCAAAACCATCCTTCAATTTTCGGCTACTCCCAAATTGGACTTGATTAATTTTTGGGAACAAGTACTCTTTTCGTGGATGACAGGAAATGCCGATATGCACTTAAAAAATTTTTCTTTATATCGTTTGATAGACCACTCCTATTCGCTGACCCCTGCTTACGACCTTCTTTCAACCGCTTTGGCTATGCCCGAAGACCCTGAAGAATTAGCTCTTACGTTGAATGGAAAAAAACGTAAGATCATTAAAATCGATTTCATAACCGCCATGAAAAAATCCGGATTGGATGCAAAAGTTATCGAAAATTCTTTCAATCGCTTGATGTCAGTTTTTTCCCAATGGCATACTTGCATTCAACACTCATTTCTGCCCCCCGAATTGCAAAATCAATATATTGAATTGATCAAGAATAGACTAGAGATTTTGACAGACCAATAAATATACCCTATTAGGTATATTTTTATATTTTTTTATAATATTATACCCAAAAAGGTATATTTATAAATCGCTAAAAACGGATGATTGTTTAAAGAAGAAAAATAGGTTACCTCAACGGGCAAATAGAATTGTATGGCACTCAAGCAATCCCAAACTAAAATTAATAATCGTCCGAGAAAAAATTTA
>JALNYF010000067.1 GCA_023229985.1 Bacteroidales bacterium
GCGGATTGTATAACAGGAATATCTATATCCGCGTTGAAAAATAAAAAAAATGCAACAAAAGTATTAAATGTATGAAATTAAAATGTAATTTTGCACTGTCGAGCCTGCAAGAACTAATCACCTTCACTTTGAAAAACAATGTTCTAAAGAATGGGACGCACTATAAAAGTTCTATCTCTGTTGCGTAAATAATACGTTGGCGTTTATTGGAAGAAACCCAGACACAACATTGAAACAGTAACAAGAACAGATACATAAGTATTCACCATTAAAAAAGGAGGTCGTAAATGAGACACAAACAAAAAAAGTTGAAGGGTGAAAGTAAAAAGTTAAAAAGTTTGGGAGTGGCAACACTTTTGACTTTTACCTTTTCCCTTTCTACTGTATCAGCACAAGAAAGCGTTAATACCACAGGCGGTAATGCTTTGGGCGGCGGTGGCTCGGCGAGCTATTCCGTTGGTCAGGTTGTTTATGCCACCAATACAGGAACAAATGGTTCTGTGGCGGAAGGCGTGCAGCAACCGTATGAAATTTCGGTAGTAACAGAAATTGAAGAAGCCAAAGGTATCAACCTTTCAATTTTGGCTTATCCCAACCCCACTACCGATTATTTAGAGTTAAAAGTTGAAAGTGAAAAGTTGAAAGACTTATCGTATCAACTGTACGACATGAATGGGAAACTTCTACAAAACGAAAAAATTACTGGCAATCAAACAAACATTCTTATGAGCAATCTTGCGCCTGCCACCTATTTTGTAAAAGTAATCCAAGGGAACAAAGAAGTAAAAACATTTAAAATCATTAAAAATTAAGGAGGACACGGCAATGAAAAAAGTATTTACATTTTTAGCAGCCGTTCTACTAACGGCAACCGTTTGGGCACAAAGTCCCGAAAAAATGAGTTATCAGGCAGTAATTCGCAACAGTAGCGATGCCTTAGTTACTAACACGCAAATAGGCATGGAGATAAACATCCGCCAGGGTACACCTTCGGGAACAGTTGTTTACACCGAAACGCAAACGCCTACTACCAACGCCAATGGGTTGGTAAGCATTGAAATTGGTGGAGGCACTGGTTTTAATACAATTGATTGGTCAGCGGGGCCCTATTTTATTGAAACCAAAACGGCAATTGAACCTCCTTTAACTACTTATACCATTACAGGAACAAGCCAGTTATTAAGCGTACCTTATGCGTTGCATGCCAAAACGGCAGAAACAGTATCGGGAGGAATTACCGAAACAGACCCTATTTATTCAGCAAGCGAAGCAGCAAATATTACCCCAACCGACATTACCAATTTGAGTAATCTTTCAGGGGTCAACACCGGCGACCAAGATTTAAGCAGTTTGGCAACTCAAACCGCCTTGGGCGATTCCATAGCACTGGTTCGCAGCGAGATTCCTGATGTAACCGGATTTTTAACCTCTGAAACCGACCCAACTTTTACAAGCAGTCAGGCAGCAAATATTACCGCAACCGACATTACCAATTTGAGTAATCTTTCAGGGGTCAACACCGGCGACCAAGATTTAAGCACTTTGGCAACTCAAACCGCCTTGGGCGATTCCACGGCACAAGTTCGCAGCGAGATTCCTGATGTAAGCGGATTTTTAACCTCCGAAATCGACCCTGTTTATTCAGCAAGCGAAGCAGCAAATATTACCCCAACCGACATTACCAATTTGAGTAATCTTTCAGGGGTCAACACCGGCGACCAAGATTTAAGTGGTTTAGCAACTAAAACACAATTGGGCGATTCCACAGCACAAGTTCGCAGCGAGATACCCGATGTAAGCGGATTTTTAAGTTCTGAAGTCGACCCACTATTTACAAGCAGTCAGGCAGCAAATATTACAGCAACCGACATTACCAATTTGAGTAATCTTTCAGGGGTCAACACCGGCGACCAGGATTTAAGCACCTTGGCAACTCAAACCGCCTTGGGCGATTCCACGGCACAAGTTCGCAGTGAGATACCCGATGTAAGCGGATTTTTAAATTCCGAAACCGACCCTGTTTATTCATCAAGCGAAGCTGCCAATATTACCGCAACCGACATTACCAATTTGAGTAATCTTTCAGGGGTCAACACCGGCGACCAGGATTTAAGCACTTTGGCAACCCAAACCGCTTTGGGCGATTCCACAGCACTGGTTCGCAGTGAGATACCCGATGTAAGCGGATTTTTGACTTCTGAAACCGACCCAATATGGACAGCAAGCCCATCGTTTGGAATAACCAACACCAATATTACCAATTGGAACTTGGCTTATGGTTGGGGTAATCATGCTGCTGAAGGTTATTTACAAAGTGAAATAGACGGTTCTGTTACCAACGAAATTCAAGCCTTAAGCATCAGCAACGATACTGTTTTTCTAAGTAATGGAGGATTTGTAAAATTGCCTTCAACAAATGCATGGTCGTTAAATGGAAATGCCGGAACATTGAACGGAACAAATTTTATTGGTACAACAGATAATGTGCCTCTAAATTTTAAAGTAAACAACGAGTACTCAGGTAAAATTGATCCAATATTATTTAATACATTTTTCGGTTATCAATCAGGGATAGGGAATACAACAGGTATTTATAACACTTTTTTGGGATATCAGGCAGGTATTTCCAATACTATTGGGAAATGGAATGTTGCTATTGGCACATTTGCCTTAAAATCCATGAATTCTTCGACTGGTAATGCAAATATTGCTATTGGACAAAGTTCTTTGGAGGCAAATATTTCTGGTGGTGGAAACACTTCTATTGGGCATGGAGCGATGGGCGGTAATACTTCAGGCGCAATCAACACAGCTGTTGGTTATGGTTCTTTGTCTGGAAATTTATCAGGAAATAATAACACAGCATTGGGCGCATATGCTGGTTATAATGCTACAGGTTCAACAAATGTATTTTTAGGCTATCAGGCCGGCTACAATGAAACCGGTTCCAACAAACTGTACATTGCAAACAGCAGTACATCAACACCACTGATTTACGGTGATTTCAGCACCGCCACATTAAAAATATTCAGCAACCTGAATATTAATAACGCTTACACTTTCCCGAATGCTGACGGAACAAGTGGACAAATTTTGTCAACCAATGGTGCCGGAGTTTTGGGCTGGTCTAGTCTTCCAAGTGAAATAGACGGTTCTGTTACCAATGAACTTCAAGCCTTGAACATCAGCAACGATACGGTTTATTTAAGTGATGGAGGGTTTGTAAAATTACCGATACCCAGCGGCACCGAAGCCGGCCAAATGCAATATTGGAACGGCACAGCATGGGTAACTGTGCCAGCGGGTAAAGCCGGCCAAACAATGTATTTTATAAACAATAAGCCACAATGGGGACCTGTAATGAGTTCAACTGATGTTATGAATCCCACTACAGGGAGAATTTGGATGGACCGCAACCTTGGCGCTTCACAAGTGGCAACAAGTAGCACCGATGCCCTTGCTTATGGCGATTTGTACCAGTGGGGGCGTGCAGCCGACGGTTACGAAAAACGTACATCGGGTGCAACATCTACATTGGCAACAAGCGATACACCCGGGCATGGCGATTTTATAACCAATAGCAGTAGCCCTTACGATTGGCGGAACCCGCAAAACGACAACCTTTGGCAGGGTGTCAACGGCATCAACAATCCTTGCCCAAGTGGTTACCGCATACCAACAGAAGCCGAATGGGAAGAAGAGCGTGCAAGTTGGAGTAGCAACGATGCAGCCGGCGCTTTTGCCTCTCCGCTTAAATTGCCCCTGGCGGGAACTCGCTTCAGCGGTGGCGAGTTCTACTATGAGGGTAGTGTCGGCTACTATTGGTCGAATACGGTATTTGGTATCAAGTCCATGGCCCTGATCTTCGAGAGTAGCAATGCTCTCGTGAACATGAACAACCGTGCACACGGCTTTTCTGTCCGCTGCATTAAGGATTAGACACTTAAGCACCCTGAGCGTAGCCGAAGGGTGATGCCGAAGCACCCCGAGCGAAGCCGAAGGGTGTTACCCCGAGCGAAGCCGAAGGGTGTTCCCCCGAGCGAAGTCGAAGGGTGTTACCCCGAGCGAAGTCGAAGGGTGTTACCCCGAGCGAAGTCGAAGGGTGTTACCCCGAGCGAAGTCGAGGGGTTATCTATCGGTTAGAATATGTAAATTTGAAATGAAAAGAAAAATAGCATGACAAAAACCAACGAAACGCGAACATGGTATATAAAAAATTGGGCAGTTACTGCTAATTTTAAAGGGCGTATTTCGCATTTAACTTTGTGCGGGTTGTTAGATAATCGCTACGAAATGCTCAACTTTTTATATAACGCAAACCTTTACCGTTCAAGTTAAAAAAAAATATTACAGAAACGATTAACTCTAAATTTATAAATTAAAATTCAAAATTATGGACGATTCAAAAAAAAGCAAATGCCCTTTCAATCACGGAGCAAATACGGGTTCCAATAGTTCCGTGATGAGCTGGTGGCCAAATGCTCTCAATTTAGACATTTTGCATCAGCACGATACGAAAACAAATCCTTTAGGTAAGGATTTTAATTATCGTGATGAGTTTAAAAAACTCGACTTGGAAGCAGTAAAAAGTGACTTGAAAAAATTGATGACGGATAGCCAGGATTGGTGGCCTGCAGACTGGGGGCATTATGGAGGTTTGATGATACGTATGGCATGGCACAGTGCCGGAACATATCGTACAGCCGACGGACGTGGTGGCAGTAATACAGGTAATCAGCGTTTTGCACCGCTCAACAGTTGGCCTGATAATGTAAACTTAGATAAAGCACGCAGACTATTATGGCCTATTAAGAAAAAATACGGAAACAAACTTTCGTGGGCAGATTTAATGATTCTTGCAGGAAACATGGCTTATGAATCAATGGGCTTCAAAACATTTGGTTTCGGTGGTGGTCGTGAGGATATTTGGCATCCCGAAAAAGATATTTACTGGGGTGCGGAAAAAAACTGGTTAGGGAAAGAGCGCTATTCCAATAAATCTGATGAAGGAAGTCTTGAAAATCCTTTAGCAGCTGTTCAAATGGGATTAATCTATGTGAATCCCGAAGGAGTTGACGGAAATCCCGACCCTTTGAAAACGGCTCAGGCTATGCGGGTTACATTCAAGAGAATGGCCATGAACGATGAAGAAACCGTTGCATTAACAGCCGGTGGGCATACCGTTGGTAAAACCCACGGAAATGGCGATGCTTCCGTTTTAGGCCCCGATCCCGAAGGAGCTCCCATCGAGCAACAAGGTTTTGGTTGGCATAACCCTAAAGGAAAAGGTAATGCAGAAAATACCGTAACAAGTGGTTTAGAAGGCGCATGGACAACAACTCCTAACAAATGGAACAACAGCTATTTCTATCTGCTTTTAAATCATGATTGGGAAGTCAGAAAAAGCCCCGCGGGTGCGAAACAATGGGAACCAGTTTATATGAAGGAAGAAGATAAACCCTTTGATGCCCATGTACCGCGAGTTCGCAGAAACCCAATGATGACCGATGCAGATATGGCTCTGAAAATGGACCCTGAATACAGAAAAATATCTGAGCGTTTTTATAAAGACCCTGAATATTTTGCCCAAGTATTTGCCAGAGCATGGTTTAAACTTACTCACAGAGATTTAGGACCAAAAAGCCGTTATCTTGGTGCAGATGTTCCAAAGGAAGATTTAATTTGGCAAGACCCCATTCCAACCGTAAATTATACGCTTTCGGAATCAGAAGTTGACGATTTGAAAGAAAAACTTCTCAATTGTGGTTTAACCCCCACCGAATTGATCAATACAGCTTGGGACAGTGCCAGAACTTTCAGATGTTCCGATTTTAGAGGTGGAGCTAATGGCGCAAGAATACGCCTTGCCCCTCAGAAAAATTGGGAAGGAAATGAACCCAAACGACTCGAAAAGGTTTTGAGTAGACTTACCGAAATTCAGGCAGGATTGAGCAAAAAAGTAAGCATTGCCGATTTGATTGTTTTAGGAGGAAGTGCTGCCATCGAAAAAGCCGCTGAAAAAGCCGGAGTGAAAATAAAAGTTCCTTTTACACCTGGACGAGGAGATGCCACTGATGAGATGACCGATGCTGAATCGTTTTCGGTATTGGAACCATTACACGATGGATATAGGAACTGGCAGAAAAAAGATTATGCCGTAAAACCCGAAGAGATGCTCCTTGACAGGACTCAATTAATGGGTTTAACAGCTCCCGAAATGACTGTATTGATTGGCGGAATGCGTGTTTTAGGTACCAATTATGGAGGAACCCAACACGGGGTATTTACAGAAAATGTGGGCGTTTTAACCAACGATTTTTTTGTAAACCTGACCGATATGGGTTTTGTGTGGGAACCAGTTTCTGACAATCTTTACAATATCAGAGAAAGAAAAACAGGTCAAGTGAAATGGACTGCAACAAGAGTGGATTTAGTTTTTGGTTCAAACTCAATTTTACGTGCTTATGCCGAGGTTTATGCACAGGATGACAACAAAGAGAAATTTGTCAAAGATTTTGTAAACGCTTGGGTGAAAGTGATGAATTCAGACCGATTTGATCAATTTCAATAAAGCAAAATAATACAACCAAAGAACTAAATGTCTGAAATGAAAATGTAATTGTGCAATATTAAACAGCAAGCACAATCACTTTCACTTTGAAAAGGAAGGTATTAAAAAAATGGGCTGTCTAATAGTTATATTAGGCAAAAGAAACTAATGTTCAAAACAAAATACCTAGTTATGTGTTTCATAGAAGCAAATGTTGTATCTATGTTGCGTAAATAGGGCGTTAGCGGCAATGGCAGGGAGATTCCAAGCGACCAAAAGATTGGACTTAAATAATGAATCAATAAAAAGGAAATAAGAGATGGAAACATTCAAACAAAAAGTACTACGATTTCTTTATCCGCTTATTCGCAAAACGGCTAAAAGCGGTAAGAATGGCACAGTTTTAAACAATGAAAATAACACTGCCCCGTCCGTCTCTTTTTACCAACAAAAAGCAACATTGAACAATGGGAATTCGATTGATTTTTCCATCCATTCGGGCAAGAAAATTTTGATTGTAAACACTGCTTCAAATTGTGGCTACACAGGACAGTATGCGGAATTGCAAAAGCTGCACGAAATGTTGGGTGACAAATTAGCGATCATTGCATTTCCTGCCAATGATTTTGCTGAACAAGAAAAAAGCAATGACAACGAAATTTCCCAATTTTGCCAACTGAACTATGGTGTAACATTTCCAATAGCAAAAAAAGGAGTTGTGATCAAAAACAAGGAACAACAACCTATTTTTAGATGGCTTACAGAAAGCAAAGAAAATGGATGGAACGATCACCAACCCGATTGGAATTTTAGCAAATATGTTATTGACGAAAAAGGCAATCTTACAAACTATTTCGGACCTTCAATTTCTCCTTTGGATAAGGAATTTCTGAAAGCAGTTGAATAGTTGCAAAAAAACACAGCCGCAAATTGTTAGGTTTAATTTAAAACATTAAAAATCACAATTATGAAAAAGACAGTAATACTTTTATTAATAATTTCCCTTTTTGCTTCCTGTGCAAAGGAAAAGTACGGCAACGTTAGACAACAAATCAAATGTACTTCGGAAATCCCTGATGGTAAGCAAAAAATAAAATTAGAAAAAAGAAAACAAGAATTAAGATACACTCAATTTGGCGACTTTGTAACAAGCGTAACTCCAACAAGTTTTATAGGAAAATTAAACATGGTGAGATTTTTTCGGGAAAATCCTGATGATACTTATATTGCACTCGTTGGAGGTCGTACAGGACAAGGAGGTATTTCAACAGACTTCTGTATCAATTCCACAGTATCAGTGATACCGGAACTATGTTGTAACGTTTATCAAAATCCAGATGGACAGGGAGGTTACTTTAAAAACGATGTCACTTTAGAGTATTTATATGTGAATATGGGTTTGGAAGTGGTGCTTGAGTTGCCTGAAGAATATAATAATGTATTTGACACTAATATTATAACAACAGGTTTATCTGCCCTTAATGGCCCTGTTGAAGAATTAAGAGAATTTGGAGATGACCTGAAGATATATTTCGGACAGACGGATTCAACATTTATTTCACATGTCAATCTTTTTGATACTTTTAATACGGGTTTACATATAAGAAGTGATAAGTTTGAAGAATGGACATTGACACCTCCTTTGGGGGGAAAGGATAAAACAATACTTTCAACGATAGGCTTTATAATTGATGATATTATTCATGTTTATGCAGGACAAGATAATATTCCGTATACAAGTGACGATGTGATTGTTTTGGAACCTAAGTATTGGGAAAGAATGTATATAGATGTTGATATTAGCGAAAACTAAACCTAACATCTTGGGGGTAAAGTGGTTAAATCAAGCATTCTGCCCCGCTCAAACTTTAGTGCTGGCAGATAGGAACGTAGCCCGCAATCCCCAACGCTTCATACACGCAAACCATTATGAATCAGCTAAAAAACGAACCAAAAATGACAAGAAATTAAAATAGTATTTTAACTAAATAAATTAATGTAAAACAATTTAAAAAAAAATTATCTATGGAAGAAAAAGTAATTTCGATGCCCCGCATTGGCGAAAATGCACCAGAATTTAAAGCAGTAACCACACAAGGAGAAATTAATTTCCCATCCGACTACAAAGGAAGTTGGGTAATCCTATTTAGTCATCCTGCTGACTTCACACCTGTTTGTACTTCAGAGTTTATGACCTTTGCCACAATGGAGCCAAAATTTAATGAAGCCAATTGTAAACTTGTAGGTCTTTCTGTTGATGGACTTTACAGTCATATTGCATGGTTAAGAACCATCAAAGAGAAGATTGAATACAAAGGAATGAAAAATGTAGAAGTAACATTTCCTTTGATTGAAGATATTACAATGGAGGTTGCTCAAAAATACGGAATGATGATGCCCGGAGAGAGCAATACAAAAGCGGTTCGCGCAGTGTTTGTAATTGACCCGAAAGGAATTATTAGAACGATTATTTATTACCCACTTAGCTTAGGACGTAATTTTGATGAGTTGTATCGTGTAGTGATTGCATTACAGGCAGCCGATGAGTTTAACGTTGCAACGCCGGCCGACTGGAGACCGGGTGACGAAGTGATTGTACCAACAGCAGGTTCTTGCGGTGTAGCAAAAGAAAGAATGGAAAGTAAAGACGAAAATACGAAATGCTATGACTGGTTCTTCTGCACTAAAAAGATTGATAAAGATACGATCTTAAAGAAAATCTTGAAAAAATAAAGCACGAAGGCATTACGAAGGCTATATGCAATAAGGTTTTAGTGGTAATTCAAGCATTCTGCCCCGCTCAAACTTTACTGCTGATGGATAGGATAATAGCCTGCAATCAAATTCTTGATTGCAGGCTATTATCCTATAACTGTATCTATCAATAAAATCCCCGCATAGTTTTTCGGTGCTACATTCCGCACCGAAAAATCCAAAAAATGCAACAAAAGAAATCAATTTTGAAATAAATTTGTAATTTTGCAATGTCAAACTTGAAAGGACTAATTATGTTAACATTGATTAAAATGGTCCGAAGAATGGGACGCACTATAACTACTCCAAAAAAAGGAGAGTTAAACGATAGAGATTACAAACAATAAAAATATAAAAAAATGAAAAGAATTATTATTGCATTGCTGTTTTGCTTTGTTAGCACTACCACAATTTTTGCACAATCACAAGACTCACTAAATTTTCAAATTCGATCTAGCTCGCTTTATATAGCCGGAGACCTTATTGAATATGGTGCTCAATTAAAGAATACGGGAATTGCAGCAGGTGTTGTTGGAGGTGCTATTGGTGCAGGTATAATATGTCTCGGTTATACGGATAAAAAAGGTATTGATTATGGAGATGTTATCGCAGGTGGAGTAATCGCAGGTTATAATACTGCCATATTTTGAGACTGGTAGCTAAGTTAAAAAAAAGACTAATTTTGCAACCATTATGAAAAAAGC
>JALNYF010000068.1 GCA_023229985.1 Bacteroidales bacterium
TCTTTTTCGAGGTTCATGGAGGGAATTTAGCGGCTTAGCTTATGAAATTTGCTTTTCGGTTTCTTTTCAAAAACAATAAAATCCCAAATACCTGCGCAATAGCCTGAGCCATAACTAACATGCAAAATCAGAAAAGTCCATAGAATCATCCATCTTTCTTTAAAAGAAAATGGTTGGTGTCGGGTAAACCAAAAAGCCATCAATAAATAGAACAGACAAAGAAACGAATATGCAAAATAGAAATAAGGTACGACAACTGAGAGAATACTTCCTATAACAATGAATGAAACAAAAAAGAAAGGGATTAATTGTCGAAACGATGTAATTCGCTTATGCTTTTGATTCACAAATACTTTCCAATATCCATATTGAAAATATTGTCGAAAAAGATGATGAAACGAGGATCGAACAACATAAAACGATTGTATTTCGGGACTTAAGAAAATGCGGTAGCCGGCTTTTATTAAACGATAATTAAAATCATCATCTTGGTTTCTTGTTAGATCCTCATCAAAATAACCAATTTTTTCAAAGACCTCCCGTTTATAACTGCCAAAAGCAACCGTATCCACAAATCCAGCTTTTGCGCCCGTGCGAAAATAAGCGTTCCCAACGCCAAAAGGTTGTGACATAGCGTAGCCGATAATTTGTGATAGTTCATTTTCGTAGTTATTGGTTAAGACTCCGCCGGCACAGCCTATCGTTGCATCAGAAAAAAGGACTTCTACATTCTTGTCAATATAATCAGGGGCAACTGTACTATGCGCTCCCAAAATAATAACTACGTCGCTATTTTGATGTTTAATCCCTAAATTCAGCGCGTAGGGAGTTGTCTGCATCTTATTGATTAACAATTCTATATAAGAATAATTCGCCGCATATTGCGATACAATACTCGAGGTTTGGTCGTCACTTAGTCCATCGCAAACAAAGATGGATAAATACTCTTTCGGATAGGTGGTATGAATGAGTGAATCCAAGCAGGACGCAATATATTTTTCTTCGTTTCGGCACGGAATAACTATAGATACTGTTTTCATTATCAATTAGTTAATAGTTTTTGATAAAGTTCAATCAATAATTTTGCCTGTGAATCCCAATTATATTTATTGACGACGGCTTCTCTGCCGGCAGTTCCCATTTCTTGTGCAAGCTTTGGGTTCTCAAACAAATGAGTGATTTCTGCTGCAATTTTATGGGTATCAAAAGGATTAACGGGCACTCCGCAACCGGCTTCTTCCATTATCTCACGCCATAAAGGAAAATCAGAATAAACCACTGGAATTCCCGCAGCCATATATTCAAACATCTTAATGGGTAATGAATCTTTGTAACTCGGCATGGGATGCAATATTAACAGTCCGACCATCGATTGCGCAAATAATTCATTGATTTGTTGGCGATTCAAATGGCCCATAAAGTCCGTTTTCCCCCACCCTTCTTCCATTTGCACACTCTCCTGTAAGGATTCAGGAGAAAAAGCACCGGCTAATTTCAGTCGCCCAGCCACTTGATTAATAGAACGCACCATTTCAAAAACGCCACGTTCTTTGAAAAGTCCACCCACATAGCACGCTGACTTTTCTTTGTCATTCCAAGAAAAAGATTGTGTTATCTCATTGATAATTGGATAATTACAAATTGCAGTCACAGGAATGGAGACTATTTTTTCAAAACGATGTTGAATGTGCGGCGTGGCTGCAACAATAGCACTCATCTTCTTGGCACGGCAATTCTCAATTTTTTCAACGATTCGCGATACCCAATGACGAAAGCAACTCGGAATCCACGCCTTAGTCAATATTTGCCGCGGCAAATCCTCGTGACTGTCATAAATCACAATTTTTCCCTTTTTACGCAGCTTTTCTCCCACCGGCAATAATTCGGAATCGTGGAAATGGTATAGGTCGGCATTAATTTCCAAGGCTTTCCGAAAAATCGGCCTGCCGGAAAATAGTATCCTTTTAAATCGGTTTGTAATCTTTTGAGACCCATAAATCTTGACTCCTTTAACCTCTTTGTCGGAAGCACCGGCAACAATGAAACTTACATCAAAGCCATTTTGCTGCAATGTTACGCACTCTTTGCCGAAAATCCGAACGTCATTTTCAGAATGGACAGAAGTTAAATGACAAACTTTATTTTTCATTTTGATGATTCATAATTGATTGATAAATAGCAACAAACTTCTTTTGGTTAGCCAACTTTGTTGCCATATTTTCGATGATTTCACGATTTTTCATAACTAAATCATCATAAGGAATTTCCAACGCTTTTTCTATTTGAAAAGAGGACAAGTCTTTTATCAAGCATCCATTCTCTCCATTGGAAATCCACTCACGCGTAGCGGGCAAATCCGTAATCATCGGAATACAGCGCAGACTCATTGCTTCCAACAAGCTGATAGAAGTCGCATCACTTTCGGGGTAAGCAATCCAAATTTTTGATTTGGCATACCATTGCAAATTATCTTCGCGTGTCTGCCAGCCCACAAACTGAACAACCTCAGTAAGTTCCAAGTCCGATACCAATTTTTTCAAATTTTCATCTTCTGTCCCCGTGCCGGCAATCACAAGTTTCCAATCGCGGTACGCCTCTTTTTCATGAAAACGATGAAACGCATCAATAATTGAATCAGTGCGATATAACTTATTCAGCAGACGATTTGAATAAATAAGATTTTCCTTATGAATGAGCGTATCGTTAACATCGTCGATGCCAAAATTAGCGATCGTAACGGAGAGCTTCTTTTTTGATAATTGCTGCATCTTGTCCCCAATAAACTGAGCATCCGCCGTCAAATAATTGGTATGATTTAAGCAGTATTGTACCATTTTTTTATAGAAAAATCCCTTTTGCGGGTTGAGCAAAATATCGCTCCCCCATGCTGTAGCGACCGTCGGGATATTGATTTTACGAATAGCCCTTAACGTCAAAAAATGATACGTTACAATTTGTTGAATATGAATAATATCCGGATTTTCATTTTGAATGATGGCACGTAATTTGCGCACAGCCGGGAAATAATTCAACGGATTATGAAGGGAAGCATCGAGGGTATAATGATGGGTCATTTTTTCATCTACAAAGTCCGAATCTGAAGTAGTAATCACCACAATTTCTTCAAAAAACGGCTTCACCAATGCGTAAAAATTATACGTATGCACACTATTAGAACCAATAAGAAGTAATTTTTTAATCATTTTTAATTTTTGATATTCGAATCAACCACCCTATTAAAAATAGATAATATACTGTTTGAAAAGAACTTAACAAAATAAATCCCAATTCGATGTCTTGAAATATACCTCCAATCACGATAGCGGATAAATAAAGAGTGTGTCCAATTAAACTAATTCCGAACGCTATTTTTTGTTTATTGACAATCAGTGGAATTTGAGAAATTGGCGAAATCAGGAAGCTCATACAAAGCCAAGGAGTAAGCAGTTGTCCAAACTCCCCGGCTTGCCGCCATGGTTCGCCCAAGAACCACGCGAAGAGGTCATCACCCCATAAAGCGACCATGAGATATGCCGGAACGGCAATGAAAGACATACTGAGTAATACTTTCTTTACAAGTTTTTGTAAATCACCTTTTTCCTGATAGCAGGCGGAGGCTTTTTGGTAAAAAACCTGTCCGATGGCAGAGCCGATAATGGCAGACGGTGCAAACAATAGTCGCAGTGTACGCGAGTGCAACCCCACTTTTTCTTTTAGATAAAAGAATGAAAGCAAAAAGACCTCGGCACTCTGCTTCATCACATCACAAAAAGCATGTAACGAGTTAATCCTCGGGAAGTCGCGATACTCGTATGCAACTGCCTTCATGTCATTTTTTGTAATATTTTTCAGCTCTTTTCTGTCATTTTTCAGAAAACTGCGCAAAAGCGGGAAAAACGAAAAAAACTGACCACCGATTTGCGACAAAACTAATCCTGAAGGTATCATTCCGGCAGTTCCCAAACCAATGGACCCACCGGCAGTAACTATACTCTGCGTCGTTTTGGAATAGGCAACATTGCGAAATCGTTTTTTGCGGGAATTCCAATAGTTAAAGGTTTGGTACCACCCAACCGACAACACAGATAAAGGCACCAAATAGAGATAAGACGATACATCATCATTGTGCAGTACCGAACATATCTGACTATTAAAAATTAAGACTATAAGAAGTGATAATGCGCTAATTATCAATGAGATAATTAATGATACACCTATCAAATTGATGGATTTCTTATCATCTTTCGGGAGCATAATTGCCAACTCGTAACGCCCGGTTGCAATGATGGAAAAAAGATTGGCGACCGACAGATAAACAGACAAAACTGCAAAATCTGACGGTGAATAAATACGAGCAATGACGGGTTCCACCAAAAAAGGAATAGCTTGTGCAATTACATTTCCGGTAAAAATCGTAAAGACATTTTTGATAAAGTCAGACGAAAAATAAGATTTAAAAAGTTTCCGCATCGTTAATCATTATCATAATAAAACTCCTTCAATTCAGGATATTGCTCCAGAAATTTCAAATCTTTATCTTTAGTACTTCCAATAACCGTGGCAGGATTACCGGCAATAATAGAATAATCGGGAAAGTGTCCGCGCACAGAGCTGTAAGCAGCTATAATAGAGCCTTTCCCAATTGTTGTATTCGGATTTATCAAAGAATAGGGTCCTACAAATGTATATTTCCCGATATGGATACTCCCTCTTACATAACCGATTTTATCCTTCACTTCAGAGTAATGTTTCCCGTACAACCGTATCGAGTTATGACTTGAATGACTTGCCAATACAGTATGAAAACCAATCTGACAACCCTCTTCAATCGTAATGGTATTGCTCGCCTCAATAATACTATAATGCCCAATGTAAATATGGTCGGACAAATATAATGTTTCGGGGTGGTCTAAAAACGCAGATGTACTAATTCGCGTATCATGGATTCTTTTCCCTTGAAAATCATACTTTTGCATAATAATCATAGGACGACTTCGCCGCGCAAAAAAACGATATACACGAAAGCGTATTGAACAAATAATCCGTTTTATTCCTAATTTTTTCCTGACTGTTTGTGCCATTGCAATGATATTAAACTGTGTTTGTGGTCTTGAAAATATTGCCCATTTTCAAACGGCAAAGATACATGATTTTATCATATTTTTTTAATATTTCCGATAATGCCATTCTGTTGGCTGAGTTGCGCAGCGAAGACAAAAGCAAGTAAAATCGACAGTTTTACATTTGAAAAAGGGCAATTGGTAAGAGCAGACACCGCAAAAACGGCAATCATTAACAGCACATTTTTGCAATCAACCACGTGTTTTGCCTTTTTTAACGACTTCCAAACCGGCAAAAAATATAGCAGCAAGTACGTGAGCAATCCAAGTATTCCGTAACGCCAAACCATCAAAACATACTCATTTTCAGCGTAAATATGATTTTCATATAAATAATTTTTATTGGGTCCGAACCCGAATATCGGTTTATCTTGAACCATTCCCAGCAATTCCTTCCAAATTTGCAACCGTTCAGTCCACGAATTGCTTTTCAAAGCATCTGAATTTAATAAGGAAAGCGAATAATTCATTCCTCGAACGGGGAGCGGAATATGTAAAAACTGCATAATTTCTGCAAAATAAAGCACAAAAGCACTAACGGCAAGAATGGAAAAAATTTGCACTAACATTTTTTTCCATGAAATTCCACTAAATATATAGTTGATTATCAACATGATGACAAATGCCACCATTCCCGTCCGCGATTGACAGCACAAAAAGACAATCAAGGCGATAAAGAACAAAATGCGGTCTTTTTTCTTCCACTCCAAGCGCGGGGCATAGCGAATCAGAAAGAACAAAAACAACAAGGCATTCATATTAGGATTGCCCATCGTTCCCAATGCACGCTTGGTGGCTGGCTCCCCAATACTATTATAACCGAAAAAGAGCAGATGCGGAGAATCTGCCCCACAATACAACGGCATTACAATTTCATTGAAATTCAATATGTTATAATAATGAAAAATATGAAAAACAACTAATCCGCAGAAACACGCATCTAAAATCCGGGAAATTTGCTGTTTGCAGTATTGTTCTTTAAAAAAAATGATAAAACAGATAAATTTTAATATGTCATAAACTTCAAAATAATTATTAATCGAACGTATCTGTCTGTTAATCAAAATAGTTAAGACAATGTATAAAGAGACGGCAGTTCCTAACAAAATAAGTTTCAGGTTATCGCCGCGATACCATTTGTTTTTTAAAATGGCAATACCGACAAAAACCAAGTAAATATCCGAAATGTCAACTAAAAAAGGAAGCCCTGAAAAGGCAATCGGTGGGGTAAAAAAGAAGATGGGGAAGAACAACAGATAAAGAAGATTCTCATACGAGCCACTGACTCGCGGGATTGCTATCTTAGTGTCGCCCATTTTATTTTTCTCTTTTTTCTGCGCACGTTTTTTTGCAATGGTCTATCATAAAATACAATCTGTTCAGAACATTGGCTTCCGAAGTCCCGCCGTCAAAGTCTAAAAACAGCAAATTCATTTTGGGATAGTTTTTCTTAATTCGTTTTTCTATTCCTTTGGAAATGACATGGTTAGCGATACAGCCAAAAGGTTGCAAACTAATCGTGTTGTTGATTCCGTTTTCCGCAAAAGAGGCGGTCTCTGCCGCTATCAACCAGCCTTCGCCAAATTGAGCCGCCAAACTGATGATGTCACTCGCTTTGACAGCCTCCTTTTCCAAATTGGGAAATGGACGATAGTAAGGATAATTTGCACAAATCTTGTCGTATTTCGCCGTCACTTTCTTTGCCATTTTAAAAACAAAATTGCTAACAAACAAGGGCAAACCCGGGTCATCAATGTGTAAATTGCACTTAACCTGATTGTTGATAAATTCACACATGAAAAAGTTGTACATCGACGGGGCGACCACTTCAATTCCTTGTTCTATCAACCAATCAACCACATTTTTATGACTAAAGGAGTTGTATTTTACGTAAATCTCGCCCACCACGCCAATTGCCGGCGTATCCACTTCCGTATTCACGATGGCAGAAAATTCCTTGACAGCATCGGCAATAGTCTGCATCAAGCCCGCCCGATTTTGTTTTTCAATTAAGGGTTTGGCTAATTCCAAATATTTGATTCTTAACTTCTTAGCAGCATCTTTTTCTTTCTCACGCACTGCCGCCGGATAATATAGTTTGGAAAGAGTATCTACAAATAACATGGTATGAAATGCGGTAATAATGCACTTTGACCATTTCATGTCAAATCCGGGTTGACTGTTCAAAATTCCGCTCCCGAAAGAGACTGAAACGACCGGAATATTCTCAAATCCGCCGGCGACCATGGCTTTTTTAATGACTGAAATATAATTGGTTGCGCGGCACTGCCCACCGGTTTGAGTGATGGCGACTGCAATTTCATCGGGATTGTATTTACCTGATTTTAAGGCTTTCATAATATCGCCAACCACTAACGTTGCCGGATAGCAGATTTCGTTGTTGGCATATTGCAGTCCGAAATCATTCGATTGCGTATTGCAAGATGGAAGAGTTTCCATGTGAATCCCCATCAATTTAAAGAGTGAGGGTATCAAATCGGAATAGCCTTCTGCGAAATAAGGGGCAATAATTTTGCGATGACGGTCTTTTTTTTCAAAAAGTGGAGTTCTTACGGTAGGTATGGCTGTCGGTTTGCCGCTTCCCTTGCTGCTTTCCAGCAACGAGCGGATACGCAATCGCAAGGAGCCGATGTTGTTCACGTCATCAACTTTCAGTAAAGTCAGATTTTTACCTTTTGACTGCAAGATTTGCTTTATTTCTTCGTTCAAAAAAGCGTCCGGTCCGCAGCCAAATGATGTAAGTTGGACGAAATGAACATTTTGCCCTTGCTCCGCCACCCATTTTGCCGCGTTAAGAATGCGGTTGGGGAAAGCCCATTGGGTGACGGAATCGGTGCTGCCAAAGACAGAATCGGAATAATATCTAACAATATCTTCATTGATGACGGTTACGCCGAAGTTCGCAATTGTGTCCGAAATTTTGTGCTGGATAAGGGGATCGATATGGTATGGACGCCCCGCCAAGACAATGACTGTTTGTCCTTTTTCTTGAGCGGCGCGATACAATTCCTGTGCGCGGTCATAAGTCCATCTCTCAAAATTATTTTGCTCTTGTAATGCGGTTTTAAGTGCTTTTTTTATCCTGTTTTTGTCAATGCCGAAAGGAGTAAGATATTCAATAATAGATTGTTGCAGAAGATGTAGCTTGTTAAAATTGAGAATGGGCGCATCTAACGGAATGCCATAGCGGTCTTCGGTGTCAATAGCACTTTTTATCACGTCAGAGTAGCCGGAAACAATGGGGCAATTGTAACTATTGGCAGCTTTTTTATCCTCTTTTCTTTCATAAATAATGTAAGGATACAAGATTCTGTCCACATTTTTTTTGACAAGATAAATGATGTGTCCATGCAACAACTTGGCGGGGAAGCAGATATTGTCAGCCATAATGGTTTTGATACCTTTTTCGTATTGGGTAACGGTAGTCGCGCCGGAAAGTACAGGTTGTATATTACAATTAATCAGCAAGCTGTGCCAAAATGGATAATCTTCATAGAAAATCAGTCCGCGCGGGATGCCGATGCGAAGAATGGGATTGGGGAGTTCACTTTCGCGCGAAAATAATTTTTCATACTTAATGGTATGAAAATTAGCACCGAGGAACTCGGCTTTATCTAAATTGGAAAAAATCTTATCGCATTTATTGCCGGAGTAGTAATGACGTTGATTAGAAAAGCTGAATTTACGAATCGAGCAACGGTTCTCACAGCCTTGACATTGCATATTGACTGAATCAAAAGCCCTTACTTCCAACAACTCATTAATAGTAATCTCACTTTTCTGTTCCATACGCTATTATTTCCTTTTTATGGTAAAACGACCAATGGTAGTGCCTTTTGCAGCATTCTGCACCAGTCGCGTTGAATTTATGACCGTATCGACTTCACAATGCGTATGACCACCAATGATGATGTCAATTCCCGGCACTTGGCGGACTAACATCGTATCGCTAACCCCCATATCCGTGTCTTCCGCTTTCGGTTGTGTTCCCAAATGAGATAAACACACAATTAAGTCACATTTTTCTTTTTTTAATTGAGCAACCATTTCTTTTGCAGCAAAAATGGGGTCTTTATATTTAATGGTGTCCCACAAATTGGGGGCAGCACTCAATCCATGTAAATCAGGTGTTAATCCAAACACTCCCACTTTGCAACCATTCTTATCTATTGTGGTATAAGGTTTTACAAAACCACTCAAATCGCTTTCCCCAAAATCATAATTAGAACAAACAACTGAAAATTCAGCATTTTTTAACCTATTGGCAAGATTTTGGACTCCGTCGTCAAATTCGTGATTTCCCAAAGTAGCAACATCGTAACCCAGCTGATTCATGAAGTAAATCTCCGCTTCACCTTTAAAAAGACTATAGTACGATGTCCCGACTGAAAAGTCACCGGCATCAAACAAAAAAACGGTTTTGTTATTCGTCCTTACTTCCTCTACATACTCTGCTCTGCGCAAAATTCCACCAATTCCGCGAACTTCCTTTATTGAAAATGTATCTAACTGACTGTGAGTATCATTCGTGTGTAAAATAACAATTGTCTTATCTGTCGTATTTTCCGATACCCTGCAAGCCACATTGATCAACCCACTGCATATTACTGAAATAATTACGAACAACAAATTGAAATCTTTCAACGGATTTTTCATGACACTGTAATTTTATTAATAATAAACTGAATTATCCTCCGCCCGACCGTGTTC
>JALNYF010000017.1 GCA_023229985.1 Bacteroidales bacterium
TCTTGAAGTTTTGGATGTGTTAAATTTATTTGTTCTTAACAAAATAGGAAATAAAATGTCGAAAAATGGGCGTTTTTGAGTTTCATATTATTGATTATCAATTAGTTTTAATTTGAAGTCACCTAATGTGTTATAATAGCTATCCTGCTTCTTTATCCATAAGCTACTATTTGTCTTAATAATTTCAACAAATTTTGCTAAAGCAATATTTTTTGATAACACAAACAAAACATGAACGTGATTTTCCGTTCCATTAATCGCAATCGGTATGGATTGCAAATTTTTGATGATCCCCGCCATATAAGCATATAATTCTTGGTTTTCCTTTTCGCGGATGCAGACGTTATTGTATTTGATGCGCTAAATCAGGTGAATGTAGAGTTTTGATAGAGACTGTGACATAGTGAGATTTAGGGTTGATAGGAGATTATAACGCCCTTTCAGGGGTGATTATTGTATCTGATTACCATCACAAGACGTTGCCGTTGTGTTGAAGTATGACGCCCTTTCACGGCTGTCTATGGGATGATGTGGTAACCATGCAGCCCTGAGGGTGTAAGGCTTCATCCCAACGCACAGCGTTGGAGGCAACATAAAGCGTCAGGTTCGTCAAAAGCCCTAAAACTCGGCGTTTTGAGGAGTTCTCGGGAACGGGATGACATCGCGAATATTAGTCATACCGGTTACGAAGAGAAGCAATCGTTCAAAGCCAAGCCCGAAGCCGGAGTGAGGGGCAGAACCAAACTTGCGTGTTTCCAAATACCACCAAATGTCCTTTTCCGGAATGTGTAACTCTTGTATGCGCCGAAGTAGTTTTTCATAGCTTTCTTCCCGTTCGGAACCGCCGATAATTTCCCCAATTTTCGGGAAAAGTACGTCCATCGCACGCACGGTTCTCCCATCATCGTTTTGTTTCATATAAAACGCTTTGATGTCTTTCGGATAATCGGTCAGAATGACCGGCTTTTTAAAATGTTGTTCAACCAAATAGCGTTCGTGCTCCGATTGAAGATCAACGCCCCACTCTACTTTGTATTCAAATTTAACATGAGAATTAAGAAGAATATCAATAGCTTCCGTATAAGGTAATCGGATGAAGTCATTATTAACCACAAAGTTAAGCCGCTCAATTAATTCTTTATCAAACATATCGTTCAAGAATTGGAGGTCATCCATATTATGTTCTAACGCATATTTAACGAGAGATTTAATAAAATCCTCAGCCAAGTTCATATTGTCGGTAATATCGTTAAAAGCGACTTCGGGTTCTATCATCCAGAACTCTGCCAAGTGGCGGGGAGTATTGCTGTTTTCGGCGCGGAAGGTCGGTCCACAGGTATAAATTCCACCCAGAGCCAACGCGCCCAACTCGCCCTCTAATTGACCTGAGACAGTAAGACTGACGGGCTTCCCAAAGAAATCCTGTGAATAATCCACTTTGCCGTCAATTTTAGGAATATTGTTCAAGTCCATAGTGGTAACATTGAACATTTCACCTGCACCCTCGGCATCAGAAGCAGTGATTAGCGGGGTGTGCATATAAAAGAATCCTTTATCGTTAAAATATTGATGGATAGCGAAAGCCATAGCGTGGCGCAAGCGGAGAACACAACCGAAAAAATTGGTTCTGGGACGCAAATGCCCGATTTCGCGGAGGAACTCAACGCTATGACCTTTTTTTTGCAAAGGATAGCTCTCAGGGTCGGCAGACCCATAAAGCTCTATCTCGAAAGCCTGAATCTCAACACTTTGCCCTTTTCCCTGCGATTCAACCAACTTTCCTATCACGTGGATACAAGCACCGGTCGTTATCTGTTTGATAAGGGTTTCATCGAAATTTGCCAAATCAACCACAATTTGAATATTATGTACAATAGAGCCATCATTCAATGCAATAAAGGCAACGGAGTTGTTGCCCCGTTTTGTTCTTACCCATCCTTTAACACTGATGGTTTTTCCGATTTCTTGATAATGCTTAATTGCATCAATAATTTTGGTACGTTCCATTCTTTATTATCTGTCTTTTAATAATTAATTTTCACTAACTGAAGTTTCGGCGGATTCAACAATTTGCACAAATTCGTCGGCTCGAAGGGAAGCTCCGCCAATCAGTCCGCCATCGACATTTTCTTGGGCAAACAGTTCAACGGCATTTTTGGCGTTGCAGCTTCCGCCGTATATAATATAGGTATTGTAAGCTGTTTCTGTCCCATATTTTTTCTCCACCAAAGAGCGAATAAAGCTGTGCATTTCTTCGGCTTGAGCAGGCGTTGCCGTTTCGCCGGTACCGATAGCCCAAACGGGTTCATAAGCGATCACCACGTGTTCTATTTTCTCTTTGGGCAAGTGAAATAACGTTTCTGAAATTTGCTCTTCCACCACCGTAAATTGTTGATTATTTTGACGTTGTTCCAACGTTTCGCCACAGCAAACGACGGGAATAAGTTGTTGTTCCACCAGACGGTTCACTTTTTCGGCAATGACGGCATTGGTTTCTCCGAAATATTTTCTTCGCTCGGAATGCCCGACAATACAAAATTCTACCCCTAAAGAGACGAGCATCTCGGCGGAGATTTCACCGGTGAAAGCACCATTAGTAAATTGGCTGCAATTTTGTGCGCCGGCGTAAAAATGAGCTCCGTCATCAGCATGATCTGTCACCAATTCCAAATATGGAAAGGGCGGACATAGCACGACTTCCGTACTCAGGTTAAAATCTTCCAAGGCATCTTCGATAGCAGTCGTCAAGTCCTCGGCTTGTTCGAAAGACTGATTCATTTTCCAATTTCCAATTACTAATTTTGATTTCATAACGTATTTTTAAAGGTTTAAATATTCTTTTTTTCTTGCATAAAGATGTATTGGACACAAAGGATAAGCAAGGTAGTAAACACCGTATTCACAAGAATACCGAGCATGGTATATCCGAAACGATAGAACGAAAAAACTTCCAGCATGGTAACGAGTATTTGGTGCAAAAGGACCAACACTGAAGTATACGTCACGAGCCATTTTAAATCCTTTTGTCCGGGGATAGGGACTTCCATCTTCTCCACTTTCTTTTTACCGATATTCAACGTCGCCACCCAATAAGGTCTGAGAAACATAATCAACAAAGCAGCAGAGGCGTGGATTCCAAACGTCATTTGAAAAATATCCACAATAAATCCGGTAGCGAAAGCAATTAAATATTGAACCGGACGCGGAATATCAAATGGTAACAACAACAATGCCAACAAATAGATATTGGGATTGATAAAGCCGAATAGATGAATATGATTGCAAATAAATATTTGCAACAGCAAAAATAAAACAAAACGAAAAATATTGGAAAAGACAGGATTATTCATTTTTCATCTTGTTTTTAAGCGTGTCAATTTCTGTTTTGTACAAATTTCTAACAACATATACCGTATTAATATGGTTAAAATCAGTAGCAAGTTTCACTTTGAGGGTCAAGAAGCTGTTCATCCCTTTTTTCTCTTTTTTACAAATCGTTCCCACCAAAACATTATCGGGAAAAATATTGGAATAGCCGCTGGTATAGACAGTATCGCCGACATTAATGTTCATGTGTTCCGGTATATCTTCCATTTCAACCATTCCGGGGTCGTCCCCATTCCAGACAATAGTTCCTAATTGATTGGCAGGCAATACTTTGGCACTGATTCGTGAATCAGGATTCAAAACGGAAATCACGGTTGAAAAGTGCAATGAGACATCGGAGACAACCCCCACGATACCTTGCGCCGAAATGATCGCCATATCGGTGGTAATACCGTCGTCGGCACCTTTATCAATCATCAAATAATTGTTTCTTTTATGAATGGTATTATAAATGACATTGGCATAAGAATAGTCATACAGGCGAATGAAGCTGTTCGGGTTCAATGTATCGGTCAAAATTGCGGTCATCAAAGTATCATCGCTAATGAGAAAATTTTGTTTCTGTTGGCGCAAAAGAGCTAAATTCTGCTGCATCAGATACTCATTTTCATCTGCAAGATTAAAATGTTTGATAACGTTGTTACACATTTGATTAATAGGACCGGTGATGGATTGAGTGGCGGTTGAAATAACAAAACGAGGATAGTTTAAAGTATTGTAAATCAAAATAATAGAAATGATTTGCAAGATACCGAAAACGATCAGGTGAAATTTTTGTTTTAAGAACTCAATCAGGTTATTCATACATACGGGTTCGGGAATTAGAGAGCCGAAGAAGCAAATTGTTGAATGAATCTGACATCATTTTCAAAGTAGAGGCGAATATCATTAGTTTTATACTTCAACATGGTCATTCTTTCGATACCGAGACCGAAAGCGAAGCCGGTATATTTATTGCTGTCGATGCCACAATTTTCGAGTACATTCGGATCGACCATACCGCAGCCTAAAATTTCCACCCAGCCGGTATGTTTGCAGAGAGCGCACCCTTTTCCGCCGCAGATATTGCATGACACGTCCATTTCAGCAGATGTTTCAGTAAACGGGAAATAAGAAGGGCGGAGGCGGATTCTGGTATTCTCGCCGAACATTTTCTTTGCGAAAAACATTAAGGTTTGTTTCATATCAGCAAAAGAGACATTTTGGTCGATATAAAGACCTTCTAATTGATGAAAGATGCAATGGGCACGGGAAGTAATAGCTTCATTACGGAAAACGCGACCCGGGCAGATAACACGAATCGGGGGTTGATGGCGTTCCATGGTTCGCACTTGCAAAGTAGAGGTATGGGTACGCAAAGCAATATCCGGATTTTGATCAATGAAGAAAGTGTCCTGCATATCGCGAGCAGGGTGCTCTTCCGGGAAATTAAGAGCAGTAAAGATGTGCCAATCGTCTTCAATATCGGGACCGGTTACAGCGGTAAATCCTATTTTTTCAAAAATGGTGCAAACCTCATCCATCACAATTGAAATAGGGTGACGCGCACCTATTTCCATTGCCGTAGCAGGGCAAGTAACATCTATTGTCCCGCGGCTGTAAGAAACGGAATCCTCAAGTCTTTTCTTTTGTTCGTCAAAAAAAGACTGTGCTTGTTGTTTGAGTACATTCACTTTTTGTCCGAAAGACTTGCGTTCTTCGGCAGGTATGTTTTTTATTTCACTCAACAAAGTTTGCAGGTCACTTTTTTTGCTTAAAAACTGCAAACGAAAGTTTTCCAATGCTTCGTTGTTGTCTATCTTAAATTGCTCAATTTCTCCCCTAATTTCTTCTATTGTCTTCATCTAAATGCCCTTCGATATTCAATTATTTGTTTATCAATTATTTAATTACTTCTGCAGAAATGATTTTAATATTTTTAACAGGTCTGTCTCTTTGGTCTTTTTGCGCGGAAGCGATTTTATCGACCACATCCATACCGTTAACGACTTCTCCGAAAACGGTATAATCACCATCTAAGAAAGGTGCACCGCCAATGGTTGTATATATTTCGGTTTGTTCATCATTGAACTCTTTTCCTGTTTGTTGTGCAATTTGGTTTAAATAATCAAGTGGAGTAACCTGACCATCAACGATATAAAATTGAGAACCGGAAGACTCTTTTTTAGGGTTCACTTGGTCGGCTAAGCGGGCAGCAGCCACCGCACCTCTTTTATGAATATTGCGGGGTACAATTTCGGCAGGAATAGTGTAACCCGGTCCCCCACTTCCTAACATTTTCCCTGCAGCTGCATTTTTAGAATCGGGGTCGCCGGTTTGTATCATAAAACCCTTAATGATGCGATGAAACAACACATCTTTGTAAAAATTGTCATTCACTAATTTGATAAAATTCTCTTTGTGTTTAGGAGTATCATCATATAAAGCAATTGTAATGTCTCCTTCGGAAGTCTTGAATAATACTTTTGTTAACTTGTCCATATCTCTTGGTTTTTGATTCTCAATATTGTTTTGTGATTCGGCTTTCTGAGAAGCATCGGAATCCGGAGCTGTCGGTTCTACTTTTTTTGAAGATGAGCAAGATGCCAAAATAACGCATGTAAAAATGGTGGCGAATATCCTATTTCTTTTCATAAACTATTGGTTTTTAGTAATATAATAATAAAAAATTCTATTATGAATAATTCTGCAAAATTACATGAACTTTTGGAAATATAGTACCACCACCCAAATTTTATTCAAATTTATTACAAATCCGGCAACAATATGCAGCTTCAATGAACGACATTATTCTCCGTTTCCATTACTATCATAATGATTATCAAGATAAAAAATAAATTTCCGAGCATAGTTGGCGAACGATAAAACAGACACCTATCACCAATGAAAAGTGTAAAACAATATTTTTTCTCAAAACAATAAAAAAGATATGATAATTCATAAATATTTTTGTACTTTTGCGCGGTAATATGAAATCGATGGAATACGAGCAAGAAGATGATGAATTAAGCGAATTAGTGGAAGATTTTAAATCAATGGTTCGCTATGGTAATTCGCGGTTTTTCGATTCTGACGAGTTGGAATTGATTATTGAGAATCTGATGGATGACTGTGATATGGAATATGCAGGAAAAGCCATCGACTATGCGCTTCGATTATATCCTGCGACATACGAGTTCAAAATATTTAAAGTGAAACGTCTGATTATGGAGATGGAATATGATTCCGCATTGAAGGAATTAGATGATATTGAGCGGAATTATACTCTAACAGCGGAATTTTATATGGAAAAAGTATTATTTTCTAAGATGACCGGAGCTGACCAAAACTCACTGCAATTATTGATAAAAGCACATCAACTGGAACCGCAGAACCCCGACATTAATTTCTCTCTTGCTTGCGAATACGTCAAAAAATCGTTATTTAACAAAGGGGTATTTTCTCTGACACAAGCACTGAAAGAAGATGAAACTTTGGACGACCAGCTGTTTACCTTTTCTTTTCTTTTTGAAGAGAGTCAGAATTACACAGAAGCCATCCATTTTTTTGAACAACTAACGGATAACGTCCCGCTTTGCAAAGGAGCTTGGTTCGCCTTAGGTTTAGCTTACAGCTGGAATAAAGAGTATGAAAAAGCGATTGACGCATACCTTTTTGCCATCAGTTTAGATGAGACTTCCTCCACCGCCTATTTCAATATCGGAAACGCTTACTACGAAATGAATGATTTCAGCCATGCCGCGCAATATTATTCGGAAACACTGCGAATAGAACCCGAAGATTTTCACGCTTTGTCCGGTATCGGTGACTGCTATTATGCCATGAAAGCTTACCCTGATGCTTTGGAGTATTACCGTCGCGCCTTTCATATCAATCGCACCTTCCCCGATGCCATTATTGGAATCATCAGCGTGCTCAACGAAACAAACCGATCCGATGAAGCCGAAGATTTTATATACTTAGCATTTAAAAACAAACCGCAAGGCTTTGAATTACTGTTTAGTGTTTTACCTTTTTATGAAGATGAAAAACAAATTGCCAAACTAAAAGAGTTGTTCCATTTATCCATCAAACAACTCCAAAATAAAGAGGATTTTTTGCAATTCTTTACCATTTATTGCGCTATCAATGACGATTTGCGCGATATGGGAATCGAAGTTTTAGAAGAATATTTAGACAACGATGAAGTCACTTTTGTAATTCCCTATTTTTTAGCCGCTTTACACTATCTCAATCAAAATTTTGAAAGTGCCAACAACTATCTGAAAACAGCACTTCTCATCAACTACGAAGGGGCAAACCTTTTTCTTTCAATTCACCCAAAATTGGAAGAAATACCTGTTATTCAAGAACTTATTACTACATATAAACCCAATTAATATTGATAATTTAAAAGATTAATAAAAATATTTTATGAAAAAAAGCATCTTTCTTTCCACGCTGTTTTGTGCTTTACTGATCACCAGTATATCAGCTCAAAACATTCATAACTATAGTGTTATGAAAAGTGACTTCAACGAAGTTAAACTTCATTTTTCTACCTCTGAAATTCAAGTAAACGATATTCGTACCGATGTCGGCACATTTTCGCGACTCACCATGGACGGCTACTATTCCACCACCCAAGTTGGAAACCCAGAATTGCCTACAATGATAAAAATGATTGAAATACCACTTTGTGGAAACGTGCAAGCACGTGTTGTTTCATCTACTTCCCGAACCGTTTCCGGCAACGAGTTGGGCATCGAATATCCGGTTTATCCCGCACAACCCTCCCGCTCCAAATCGGATGATGGTCCTTTTACTTTGGTAAAAAATGAAACCACCTACACTACTAACGCTTTCTACTCTAGACCGTTAGTATCAGTGGAGAAAACCGGCATCATGCGTTCTGTCAATATGGCAACCGTGAGCGTTTGTCCCGTTACTTATAATCCCGTGACCAACGAGTTTACCATTTACGATGATATTACTGTAGAAATTACTTTTGATAACGCCGACATCGCAGCAACCCAAAGAATGAAAACGTTGCACAGCAACTCCTTTTTTAATACCAATTCACAGATTATCAATCCGATACAATCGAATGAAAGAGACGTACTGAGCACCACACCGATAAAATATGTCATTGTTGCCAACAGCATTTTTAACGGACAATTAGACGCTTTTGCCAATTGGAAAAGAAGAAAAGGATTTTTAGTAGAAATCGCCTATACCAGCACAATTGGAACGACCACTACAGCAATAAAAAGCTATTTGCAAGGACTTTATGACAATGCAACCGCGCAAAATCCGGCTCCTACTTACGTTTTGTTGGTGGGAGACCAAGCTCAAATACCGACTTACACCGGTCAATCGGAAAATAGTCATATCACTGATTTGTACTACTTTACTTGGACCACGGGCGACAACATCCCCGATTGCTATTTTGGAAGATTTTCTGCTCAAAACGTTTCACAACTCACACCGCAAATTGAGAAAACTTTGATGTATGAACAATATACAATGAACGACCCTACTTACTTGGACAAAGCTGTGCTAGTTGCCGGTGAAGATGGTGGACAGGCTGGAGATTTTGGCTACACACACGCCAATCCGGTGATGCACTATTTAGAAAACACATATGTTACAAGCAGTTACGGATATACCGCCATCAATTCTTTTTATAATCCCCATAGTAGTGGAAATGCCGCTACTATTCGGAACTTGCTGGGTGCCGGTGTAGGGTTTGCCAATTATTCTGCACACTGCGGCTCAAACGGTTGGTCGATTCCGTCATTCTCCACTTCCGATATTTCCTCTATGAGCAACTCCGGGAAATACGGTTTGATGATTGGAAACTGCTGTCAATCCAATAAATTTGAAGAAAGCGAATGTTTCGGAGAAGCCTTGTTACGTACTGCCAACAAAGGAGCAGTCGGCTATATCGGCGGAACCGATTACACTTATTGGGACGAAGATTACTATTGGGCAGCCGGTATTCGCAATATTAGCAGCCTCAACCAAACGCCTCCGACTTATGATGCCAATAACTTGGGTGTTTATGATAAAATGTTCCACACGCATAACGAGGCATACAGCAAGTGGTTTACGACTCAAGGTGCCATCGTAATGGCAGGAAACATAGCGGTAGAAGCCTCTTCCACTAGTTTGAAAAAATACTATTGGGAAATTTACGAATTAATGGGCGACCCCTCTGTGATGACTTGGCTGACACAACCCTCGAACATGACGATTCGCGTGGACAATAACGCCGTTGTCAATTCCACTTACGAAACGATTGACGGCACCACCACTTTTACCGTTTCTACCGGCGCACCATATTCCTATATTGCTTTAACAGAGAATCTTACCTTAATAACTGCCGTTTTATCCGATGCCAATGGAAATGCAACGCTTACTTTCCCGGCATTAGCTGCCGGCACCACTTACGAGTTGGCAGCTTCGGCACAGAATTATAAGACTACCTTTACCACTATCAATGTGATCGCCGCTTCCGGTGCCAACGTTGCCATCACCGATGCCTTACTTAGCAACGGTTCCATCAACAATGCCGGTGAAAATATACAATTGGACGTTTCTGTTGCCAATCGCGGAGTTGATCCGGCTACCAACGTTGTTGTAAGTGCTGCCACCACTTCTCCATACATTACCCTGACTGATGCCACAGAAACCGTCGGCACGATGGCGGGCAGCAGCAATCGCACTTTAGCAACTTCATTTGCCGCTGCCATTGACAATAGTACACCGGATGGAACAATTGCAACTATCGAATTTACAGTTAATTACTTGGATGCAGGCGTAGCAGAAATGAGCACTTATGAATTCCCGCTAACCATTAATGCCGCCTCACTGAATTACGTCAGCAACAACATCACCATTACCAGCGGTAACGGCGACGGCGTGATTGACCCGGGCGAAACCGTTACATTGTCAATCGTTGATGCCAATGAGGGTAACGCCGACTTAGCAAATGTAACTTCCGAATTATCAACGTATTACTATTTAGCACCGGTTACCAACAGTCCGATTGCCATTGGAACAGTACAAGCGCAAAACAATTGTACTTCAGCGTTCAACATTACCATTAGCAACAATGTTCCCGTTGGTACCATTATTCCTTATTATCACCATATTTACAGTACTTCCAACCCAACCATTTCTAGGATGGATACGTTCTACCTTTCTGTTGGTGCAGCGATAGAGACTTGGGAAGACGGTACTTTCACCGCCAACGAATGGGACAACACGAGCAGTTACCCTTGGACGATTGTCAGCGACAACGTTTACGAAGGTACCCATTCCGCAAAATCGGGGAATGTGGGAGTTAACAACAGCACATCTGAGTTGCAAATTACCTTTGAAACAGTCAATGGGGGCGATGTTTCTTACGCAAGAAAAGTTTCTTCCGAATCGAGCTATGATTTTTTCAGATTCTATATTGACAATGTGCAACAAGAAGAAATATCGGGAGAAGTAGATTGGCAAGTGGTAAGTTTTCCGGTTACTGCGGGTACGCACACCATTAAATTTACATTTTATAAAGATGCTTACGTAGCAACCGGTTCCGATTGCGCGTGGATTGACAACATTACTTTCCCGTTTAACGGTGAAATTGCACCGATTTTGGAAGGACTGACCATTATTTCTGCCGGACTTTCTGCCGGCAGTCAAAGCGACGAAGGCGCATCTGTCACTTTTGATGCTACTTTGATGAATTTCGGCAACGACAATGTTTCCAACATTGCCAATACACTGACGACGACTTCTCCTTATATCACTTTAACCGATAACACCGAAGCGCTCGCCAATCTTGCCGGTGGTGCAACTTCTACCCTATCTGCTGCTTTTGCAGGCACGATTGCCAATCAAGTTCCGGACGGAACTATTGCCGACTTTACACTCACCTCGATTTATCTTCTCAACGGAGATACTGACACGACCACTTATCCTTTTTCACTGACGCTGAATGCCCCGAATTTGCAATTCGTTTCTTCCGCTTTTGCCGAACAAATCGGAAATAGCGACGGCTTCTTCGATGCCGGCGAAACGGTCACCTTAGATATTACCGATGCCAATTTGGGACACGTAGCATTGCAGAACATGGTTTCCGAACTTTCCACGTATTATAACTTGGTAACCATTAACAATCCTGTTACGAATATTGGGACCATGGCTTCAGAAACGGATTATATTTCCAATTACACCATCACCATCGATCCGACTGTTCCCGACGGCAGCATCATTCCGTTCTTCCATCACGTTTTCAGTACCACCAATCCGACTTATGAATTATATGACACCGTTTATCTGTTTATCGGAAAAGCAGTGGAAGATTGGGAAAGTGGCGGCTTCAACGAATATGCATGGGTAAATAGCACTACTTATCCATGGACAATGACCCAATCAGGGGTTTATGAAGGCAGTTATGCAGCCATATCGCCTACCAATTTAGGTTATAACAGCAGCTCCTCATTGGAACTTGAAATCAACGCTGCAGAAGACGGGGTGATCTCCTATTATCGTTATCTTTCCTACAGAAGAAGCGGATACAACTTCTCATTTTCCATTGATGGCGTTGAACAGGAAAGAATAAGTATCACTGCTACAACACCTTGGACTCGTGCAGAGTTTCTTGTAACTGCCGGCACGCACACCATCAGCTTTACTTTTGCCAGAACCGGTTATCAAAGTCATACATCAAATTACGCTATGGTTGATTTCATTTCATTCCCGGTAAACGGCACGATTGTTTATCCCCCCGACACATACGTTGTGGCTACTCATGACCAACTATCCAACGGATTTACAGGCAATTACGGAGAAAATTTGGAATGGGACATTACACTTGAAAACCGCGGTATTGCAGATGCTCATGATGTTAATATGACTTTGACGACCAACAGCCCTTATATTACCATTAACAACAATACGGAAGTCGTTGGCGATATGGCTGCCAGTGCAAGTCAAGTCTTTACCAATGCCTTTAACGCGACTATTGCTAACAATACGCCCGACCAAACCGCTGCGAACTTCACCATTACCGTTGGTTTTGAAGACACATTATCAACCACTTATCATTTCTCAAACATCATCAATGCTCCCGCTTTTGCTCACAACAGCTACAATCTGACCGAAACGGTTGGCAACGGAAGTGGCGACATTAACCCGGGCGAAACAGCACAATTACAAATTAGGAACCGCAACGCCGGACACGCTGACGCACAAAATGTTACCTCGGTATTAACCACCGATTATGCTTTGGCAAATATCACGACTGCCACTCAGAACTTTGCAACAATGAATTTGACGAATAATTATAACTCTAACTTTGTTATAGAATTCGATGCCGCTATTCCTGACGGAACTATTGTTCCATTCTACCATCATTTATATAACGCCGGTTACGAACGTTTTGATACAATTTACGTTACCGTACAAAAGAGCCACGTTATCATCACCGATGTCGCTCTTTCGCAAGGCGTGAACGCCGATTTTAATAGCAGCATCACTTTAGATGTCACTTTGGAAAATATCGGCTCCACAGCCACCGGAATTACCCTCGCTTTATCCACTACCACTCCCGAGCTTACGCTGACCGACAATGCTGAAACGATCGGCAACTTAGCCGGCGGTGCCACACAAACCTATACCGCAGTTTTCGCGGGTGATATCCAATATCTGATTGAAGACCAAATGCTTGCTACGTTGCTTGCTACTGTATACTATGACGGCGAAAGCAACGATACCACCGTTGAACTGCCACTCAACGCACCGCGTTTTAACAGAACAAGTTATAACTTCACCGAAACCGTCGGCAACCAAGATGGAGATGTCAATCCGGGAGAAACCATCAATCTGCAAATCATTGACAGAAATATCGGTCACGCCAATATTGCCAATGTAACTTCTTCACTGACAACAGATCCTCAATATGCTACCATTGTAAACCCATCGCAAAACTTCACTTCGATGAATGTTCAAACCGATGTATATAGCAATTTCGACGTTGTCATTGATGCCAATACACCATTCAACACCATCATTCCTTTCTACCATCATATTTATAGCGGAAGCTATGAATATTTTGATACAATCTATATTAGCGTTGTTGAAATGGTAGTAATGAATGCCGACCTTGTTAGAATGGAATTAACTCCCGGTTATGTAGCCGAATATGACCAAACCGTTACGTGGGATGCCATGATTGCCAACCGCGGAAACCGCGAAGTGAACAATGCACGAATCAATATTTCGACCACTTCGCCTTTCGTTACTTTATTGGATAACCAACGCTCACTCAGCAATATTCCTGTTGGTGACAGTATTTCATTAACCGATATATTTACAACCCACATCAGTGCTTCCGTCCCCGACCAAACTATTGCCAACTTTACCGTTGTTTTATCATATAACGGAAATTTCAGAGATACAACGATCATTTCATTGACAATCAATGCACCACATTTTGCTTTGCTGAACGGAACCATCACTGAGACTGTCGGCAACAACGACAATATCATCACTCCGGGAGAAACATTTACAATGGTCATTACAGATGTCAATAACGGACACGCAGCCCTAACTCCTGTCAATTCTTTATTATCCGCCGATTTCCAATATCTTACTATCAATGATATGGTACAAACCATAGCGACTGTAGAAGCCGGCGACACCATTGTAAGCGAATTTTCGATTTATGTTTCTCCGGAAATGCCCGAAAACACAACCATTCCGTTTACACATCATCTATACAATGACATTTACACAAGCTATGATTTTGAATCAGTGGTTTACGTCAATATCGGTTCTACCGGCATTGCCGAAAATGGAACGGCAGTCAATCGTATTTTCCCGAATCCGACCACGGATCATATCACTGTTGAGTTGGCACCGATGAATCAAATTTCGGGTGAAATTGCCATTTACGACATTTATGGGAAATTATTATTTACTACCCCAATTGTTGAAACTGTCCAAACAATTGATATGAGCACATTTGCTCCCGGTATGTATTTAATTAAAATCATGGACGGAAATCAAACCATACAAACTGAAAAAATTATCAAGAAATAGAGTAACATGATTCTATCACTAAACAGGGCAAATTTATTTGCCCTATTTTTGCTTTTTACTACACTTTTGCCGGCTCAAGAGGTAATAACCATTGAAGAGTGTCAGCAATTGGCTATTGCGCAATCGTCCGCCAACGTTCAAAAAGAGTTGAACACGCAACTGCTTCGCGTGAAACTGAACGATGTTTCTTCGCACTATTATCCCACCTTGGAAATTAACGGCGCAGTTGCATATGTGTCGGAAATGCCGCAACTGCCGACCGAATGCCTCGGATTTCAAAAAATGGACAACGACCTTTACAACGTTACGCTGAGTTTTAGACAAGTCGTCTTCGACGGATTGCGCGCTACTTATGGCAGAAAACGCGAGAGATTGCTTAATAAAAACGAAATCAGCAAGTTAGACATTTCTATCAACCAAATTAAAGAACAAGTTATTTCCATTTATCTCAATCTGCTCATCATTGAAAAACAAATTACGATTTTATCCAGCGTTGAGAATACTTTTGATGAACAGTCCGATCAGCTCAAAGCCTTGCTCAAAGCCGGTGTCGTTTATGGCAATACCATTGCCCAATTCGAGTTGGAAGGGTTAAAGATTCAACAACAAAAAGATGAGTTGCAAGCCATGAAAGAATCTTTAAAATCTTCATTATCAATTCTAACGGCAAGGGATATGAGCAATCTTAGCTTTACCATGCCCGAATTGCCCGTGATTGAAAATAATACCAACTCATCTCGTTACGAATTTTCCATTTTCAAAAATCAAATGGAAAGCCTTGATTATCAACGAAAATTACACGTATCCAATAGTTTACCACAGATTGCCTTCTTTGCAACGGGCGGTTACGGCTATCCGACATACAACCTGCTTAACAACAATTTCGACTGGTTTTACTCCGTCGGGTTTCAATTCAAAGTGCCACTTATTGATTGGGTTAAGACAAAGGGAGTCAGCGACATCATCAAATTGCAATCTTCCATTTTGAAAAGTCAGGAATCAGATTTTGAGAAAGCTAACCAAATTGCCATTCAAGAAAAATTGAATGAAATCAATAAAATAGAGAACTTGCTCGTTTTAGATAAGCAAATTACCCAAAAATATCAGGAAATCAAGCAGACTGCCTCCACTCAACTTCTCAACGGAACCATCACGGCATTAGATTTTATCAAACAGCAAAATGATGAGGTTCAATCAATTATAGCACAAGAAATGCACACCATTCAATTATTGAAAGCAAAATACGAACTTTTGGCATTAAAAGGGAAATTATAAAAACATGAATCACAACCACTGTAAAATTTCTTTTTTTCTTCAATTCTTTGGTTGTTTGGTATTGGCAATATGGTCGCAAGTTGCGACGGCACAAAAAATCGAAAATGTTGTTATTCAAGGAAATGCCAAGTTTGCTGCCGGTCAAACTATACGGTTAATTGCTTTTGACGATTTTGTCAGTTTTCGTCCTGTGGTAGTCGCCTCCGATGAAATTGATAAAACCGGAAATTTTAAACTCACCTACCTTACCCGTGAAATTCGGTTGGTACAAATCACCATCAATACCTCAAAGGCAGAGTTTTACGTTGAACCGGAAAAAACTTATCATTTGACCGTGGATATGGACACACAACTTTTCCAACTCTTAGACCCGATGGAATATGGCGGTTTTTTACAAATTAGAAATACAGATACCACCTCAAAATCGGACATTAACTTCAAAATTAATCATTTTGAATATGTAATGGACAGATTATCAACATATTGCCTTACCGATGAACCCAATAAAGTTAAGTTCGACACTGTAGCAAAAATCCTTGATCAACGGTTCTCCTTTCGTTACGCCCCAAACGACTTTTATCAGTCATATATGTACTATTCTTACGCGTCACTTGAGCGGATTTTTATACAAAAAAACATCGATTCTTTGTATCGAAAATATTTGGATAACGAGTATATTCTCTACAATAATCCCGCGTATATGAGCTTTTTCAACCAATTTTACGACAATTATCTATACACTTCTTCCTATATTCAACAACAAGACCTGATAGATTGTATCAACGAACAAGGGAATTATCTGTCACTTTTTAATGTTGTAGGGAAAGATCCGCACTTGGTCAATGAAAAAATCAGGGAATTGGTTATCATCCAGAATAGTATTGAATTATATGATAATAAGGATTTTAACAAAAAGAACATCATTTCTATTCTGCAAGAGATAGCCCGAAGCACGCATTTTACGGAACATCAGACTATTGCGCTAAATGCCATTTATACCATTCAGCACTTACGCGCCGGTGCTGAGGTTCCAACGCCAGACTTTCGCGCAGAAAACGGCACCCATTTTAAATTGGATAAAATAAAAGACCAATGGATTTATATTCAATTCTTTAATACCGCATGTGAAGATTGCATTCGGGAAATGATGATTATCAAAGAATTGCATAAAAAATACGAGGATAAAATGGTCTTCGTTTCCGTTTCCTTAGATTTTAATCTCAACCTTTTCGTTCAGTTTAAAGATTATTACAGACAATTTGATTGGCAGTTTGCGCATTTTAACAACCAATTTGATTGGTTGAACGAAATGCAGATTACCACCCTACCCGACAATATCCTCATTGGGCCTGATGGGAAACTTGCTCGGCGCTACGCCCCCGATATAAGTCGGGATCTCCCCCTCTTTTTATTACAATTATTTAAAGAAGAAGAAAAACCTGTCAATCCTCTTTCACCTCACAACAAAAATTAACGAAATGGTTCATTTATCCTTTCTAAGTAAGAAAATAATGAGAAAAATTGCTGTCTTTATCACCACTTGTTTTTTCCTCAGCTCCCTTCTTTTTGCTCAAAATACCGGTATCATTCCTACGCCGCAAAGTGTCTCCTATCAATCCGGGACCTTCATCTGGGACGACAATATTGTCCTTGATTTCGATTCGGAAATTCAGGACAAGACCCTTATTTTACAGGAATATGAAACATTGCGTGGGACCAAAGCGGTTACCAGCGAAATGACAAAAAAAAGCGACAAACGGCGAGTTATTCGCTTTATGTTGGTGCAGCACCTGCCCATTGCACACCATGCAGACCAAGGTTATACCATTGAAATAACTGAAAAAGAAATAGTTATAAAAGCCGTCAATTCTACCGGTATTTTATATGGATGGCACAGTCTAAAACAAATTCATCGTTTCAAAATGCGCCAATATTATGCCAAGGAGTTTCCATTGGAAATTCCGTGCATGAGCATTGTTGATTATCCTTTGCTGGAATACAGAGGTTGGATGGATGACATCAGCCGGGGACCAATTCCAACACTTGATTTTTTGAAAAAACAGGTCATTATCTTATCGGAATTTAAGCTTAATTTTTTTACTTTATATACAGAAAATACTTTTCAAACTACCTCCTACCCCGATATGGCACCGCAAGATGCCCTTACTCCCGAGGAGATCAAGGAATTGGAACAATTTGCCAAGCGATATCACGTGCAACTTATTGGTAATCAGCAATGTTTTGCCCACATGGAGAAAATTTTGCAGAATCCGTTTTATCATGAGCTCGCAGACAGTCCCTACAACCTCAACCCGGGAAATCCAGAAATTTATTCGTTTTTAAACCAAATTCTAAAAGAAGAAGCTGCGTGCTACAGTTCGCCATGGTTTAATATTAACTGCGATGAAACCGAAGCATTGGGAACGGGCAAAGGCGCGGATTATATAGCCCAAGTCGGCGTGGAAGAAGCTTATTCGCGCCACATTGACAGCTTGCACGGAATCTTGTCGAGTTATGGCAAAAGAATGATGATGTGGGGAGATATTGCATTGAAATACAATACTATACGAGAACGCCTCCCCAACGACATCATCATGTTGGTTTGGAGTTACGTGCCTGCCGATCATTTTACCGAAATGATTATTCCGTTCAAAAAGGCGGGATTTGATTTTATGGTTGCCTCGGGCGTGAGCATGTGGAGCACGGTTTTCCCAAGCATGGAGAGTTATTTGAAAAATATTGCCAATTTTGCACGCGACGGCTACAACAACGGTGCCATGGGACTTCTCAATACAGCGTGGGACGATTCCGGCGAATCGCTCTTCAACAGCGCGTGGCATGCCTTGATATGGGGCGCGGAAATGTCGTGGAAACCCATTGTTAATGAAGATAATATGGCAGCCGAACAAGAACGCCAAACCCGCATCGAATCTTTTAATCATAACTTCAATTACCAATTCTTTCACTACTACAACGATGATGTTTTGATTACCGATTATTTGGCACTGCTGTCGCAATTTGAAAAAGCACCATTCGGCGAGCTTTATCAATTTGGCTCTTTATGGAACACCCACCCCACACAATTTTTTCCATCAGAAATTGATGCAACCGCCGAAGCCAATACCGAAAACGCCTCTTTTGCCACGGTGGGCGTTTTAGAACAGCTGCGGTTGATTCTCGAAGATGAAAGTAATTATGAACATCCCGAAATTCTTTATTGCGCCAAATATGCAGTGAATAGAATTTATATTAACTTATTAATCAATAAATTAAAGTTTAATTTATACGAATACTACAAACTGCCGAATGAGGATAACAATAAATTGATTCAAGCCTCCATTCAGGATTTATTACCCGTTATTCATGACCTAAAAAATGAATATCTGCAATTATGGCGAAAGGAAAACCGCTCTTATTGGTGCGAAACGAATATGAAAAAATACGACCAATTAGCGACGACATTGCAAAATATCAAGCAACAGATATTTATTACGACCACGCTTTCCAAAGGGAACAAAGTTGAAGTGCACCTCCGTACTCTTTTCAATGACGCCCCCATTTACTACACTACCGATGGCAGTGAACCCGACAAATATTCCCAACCATACGAACGACCATTTGTGATTGAAGAATCGTGCGTTGTCAAAGCAAAGACCGTACAACCGTTTGGTAATGAGCTGACTATAGAAAAATACATTCTGAGTCACAAAGGCATTGGAGCATTAAGGAAACTCCATACGGCATATAGTAATTATCGGTCAAGTTATAGTGGGGGCGGCGATGCAGCCTTATTGGACGGAATTGTGGGGAGCAGCAACTACAAAGACGGAAAATGGCAAGGTTATCAAGGAGTTCCCATTGATGTTGAAATGGATTTTTATGAAAAAATCAAAATCGACAACATCACCGTGCATTTTTTGCAAAACTTTTACGATTGGATATTGGCACCGGAAGATGTGGAGATATACACTTCGCAAGACGGGAAATCATATCAATTACTTCGCAAAGAACACTTTGATATTGAACAAATTAGCGGTACAAAAATTGGATCGCTCGGAGTAAAAGATTTGAAATGCGAAACACAATATTTAAGAATTGTCGTTCCCAATCCGGGCGTATTGCCTGCTGAACACCCGGGCGCAGGAAGCGATTCCTTTATTTTTGTTGATGAAATAATTATCAAATAAAATGGATTTTTTTTCTGACGAATACTATATGAAAATGGCGCTTGCAGAAGCGGAGGAAGCGCTTATGCAAAATGAAGTACCTATTGGTGCAGTCATTGTGCTGAATGATAAAATCATTGGACGCGGACATAATCTGACGCAAAATCTTCATGATGTTTCGGCGCATGCAGAAATGCAAGCCATTACCGCAGCAGCCAATTTTTTGGGCGCAAAGTATTTGAATGATTGCACTTTATACGTTACTTTAGAACCATGCATCATGTGCGCGGGTGCCATCGCGTGGGCGCAAATGGGAAAAGTGGTGTGGGCGGCTACGGATCCAAAAAAAGGTTTTTCCCTGACTAATTATCCCATTTTACACCCCAAAACAATCGTCAAAAAAGGAGTTTTAGCTGCGGAAAGCGAATCTATACTCAAAAAATTCTTTGCCCAAAAAAGAAGAAATTTATAATTTACTCTATTTTTACACGTTAGTAATGAAAATATTGGTATGAAAAGAATCATTTTACTGTTTTTTACTGTTTTTTTGATAACAACCTGCTACTCACAACGATTCATCGGTTCGGTCATAGCTGGTATGAATCTTTCACAAGTGGATGGAGATGAGGTATACGGATTCCATAAGGCGGGGTTTAACGGCGGAGCATCGGTGATGTTGCCCCTTGACGCTCGATTCAAATGGTTTGCAACCGTTGAGTTATTATATTCACAAAGAGGATCTTACAGAAGTGCGTGGCGGGCTAACGATAGTCTGAGCCCCTCTGAGCACATTGTGAATGAGGATAATTCCATACCGTTCAATGATAAGATTAAGTACAAATTGAATTTGGATTATGTGGAGGTTCCCATTGTTTTCCATTACGAAGATTTTCGTACCGGATGGGCATTGGGAGCGGGATTTTCGTGGGGCAGATTGGTGTATGCCAAAGAGATTGAAAATGGCTGGACCACCACTACCAACATTCGTTCAAAAACATATACCACCAATGACTGGAGTGTACTTGCGGATTTAAAAATTAAAATTTGGAAAGGTGTGAAATTGAATGTTCGCTATCAATACTCTTTTGTTCCGATACGTGAACGCAATTTTGAATACAAACAACCCGATGGGACCATTGATAAAACAGAGTTACGTAAACAATATCACAGTGTCATTTCTTTCCGTTTGATATACTCTTTTAATGAAAAGTACATTAAAAATAGTGAGTGGATCAAAGGTGGCAAGAATGGACCGAGATGGATTCGTGATACTTCTAAGAGTTTTTATAAATAAAATAAGTTATGATCATTGATGAACGCACCCAGCGCGCAACACAGATAATAGAAGCAGCCATGCGCATGATGACGGCAGCCCGAACTGCTCCCAAAGCACGCGGCATTGACATTATCGAAACTATCTGTCTTACTGATAATGAGATAGATAAACTATCGAAAAAAATGCACGCGATGTTTACCGTGAATAATATGCCGTTTTTTGAACGCGATGCGGAGAACATCAAGCAAGCCGGGGCAATTGTTCTCATTGGAACCAAATCATCACCGATGGGACTTAATTGTGGGTATTGCGGGCATCCGGCTTGTGCCCAAAAACCGGAGAACACACCTTGCACTTTCAATTCCATCGACTTGGGAATAGCCATCGGTTCGGCCACTGCCACTGCCGCTGACCTTCGGGTAGATTGTCGGGTTATGTTTTCTGCCGGCGCCGCTGCCCATCTACTGAACCTTCTGCCTGATTGTGAGACGGTTATTGCCATTCCTATCAGTATTAGCAGCAAGAATCCATTTTTTGATAGAAAGTAAACAACAATCTCCCCCCGGAATCAACCTATAAGGATAAATCGCTGATGAGGGAACTGATGAGTTTAAAAATCCCTTCATACGCATCCAAGGAACAGTTTGCACAGGTATCGGTATAATTGTGATAACCGCCGGATCTGCCACCTAACACATAGATGAAAATGGCAGGACAATGAGCACTGAACGGGTAATGGTCGCTATTTGCTGCATTTGGCCGCTGTTTGACATCCGTTACAAAATGATTTTTCTCATTGATTATCAACATTTTATCGTAAAATGGTTTGGTATTTTCACTCTGTGCGTTGACCACCATAATTCCATCATTACCGCCACAAAACATATCCAGATTAATGAGTAATTTAACCTTGTCGAATGGGAATAGTGGATTTTTTTCAAAATAGTTCGAGCCTTTTAAACCGCTTTCTTCTCCACTAAATAGGAGAAAAACAGTCGTATAAGCGGGTGGATTTTGTTCAAAATAGCGTGCAAAATCCAAGACGGCTGCTACTCCGCTCGCATTATCGTGAACACCCGGGAAAATCACCGAATCTCCCATGCATCCCAAGTGGTCGTAATGAGCCGTCAGCACAACAAAACTGTCAGGAACGGTTGTTCCCTCAAAAGCAAAACAGACATTTTGAGTTTGTTTGGTAATAAAATCGTTGGTAAAATCAATGTATGCCGTTTTAATTTTTTTGCGGATGAGATCTTGTTTCACATAAATGAGGGCATAATTTCGTTCATAATCATTATTGGAAAGTCCCCAAACGGGCAGTGCGTCCACGCCTATTAAAATTCCGGCACTTTGAAACGGGTTATTGTATTCCAAGGAGCGAATGGCTTTTTGCAGCTGTTTTATGTTGTTTTCATCCTTACATTGTAAATGAACGGCATCAATATAGACCACACTATTATATAATACCTCTTTATTTTTTTGTCTAAAATTTTCCAAGGCATCATCGCTCAATAATATTTTAGCCGATACGCGGATAATAGGAGTTTGTTGATGCAACGAGTGCGAAAATGGGGCAATTCGATAATCATCAAAAGGGTTTAATAATTTTCCGTTAATGGAAAAAGTAACAGCTCCTTCCATATTATGCGACTTAAAAGAATATTTTTGGAAACCATTTTCTGCCAATGGCATGGCGTGCAAAGCAGCCAATTCTTTACGGATATATTCGGCGGCTTTCAATTCCCCGCCGTAGCAATTCCCGCGGCCGTACATTTCGGGAGAACCAAGTTGGGTAATATGTTTACGAACGAAATTGGAATCTTGTGCCGAAAGCGAAAAGTGAGTAACACAAAACAGAAGTGCCCCAATAATACTTATATGGAATATTCTTCCCATTTCCCTTGTTTTAAATACATTAATTGATAAATGCCAAAAGAGCGAAGTTTTTGTATGGTAGCCTCATAGCACATGGATAGTTCTTCCGATTGATGTGCATCGGAGCTGATGACCATAGGAATCTTCAACTTACTGATTTTTTGTAAAATATAATCTGACGGATAAAAATCGGGACACCGTTTTTTGTAAATGCCACGGGAATTGATTTCAACAATAAGTGCTTTTTGCTTAATCAGTTCAAGGCTGTGGTCAACTAAGCGCAGATACCAATCTTCCGATTCGGTAAAAAACCGTTTTTGGTTGTGCATTTTAATTTTATCCAAGTGAGCAATTATATCAAAATGCTGTGTTTCAATCATTTCAAATGTTTGTTCCCAAAATGCGGAGACGGCTTTTTTAATATCGTGATGGAACAAATCTGCAAGTCCGTTGTCGTAAGTCTCAATTTTAGAGCCATCGATGAACCATAATTGACTTGAATCTTGCGGTTTAACTAAATGGACTCCCCCAATGATATAATCCAAATGATACTGTTTTTGAAAATCGCTAAAAGGACGGGTAATACCCGGAATAAAATCGCATTCCAAAGCGGTAAAAAGTTGGAGTTCCGGATATTGTACTTTAAGTTGCTGAATTTCTGCAATATAATCAGGAATCTTCTCTTCTTTGATGCCGAAATCATTTTCGAAAGAAACGGGGGAATGCGAGGAGAAACCCAACTGATCAAAATGTAGTCGGCTAGCTTCTTCTACGAAACGAAAGAGCATCTCTTTCCCATCGCAATAAGTAGAATGAGTATGATAATTACATTTCATTTTTACACGGAGAAGCTAAAAAGTATATCGAGCACTGATATTAAAGAAGTTATAATCAAAATAAGGATCGGTGCCATAGCGATTGGAGAAAAGGAAAAATCCCGGGCGGATATCACCCTGCAAACTGAGGGGTATGTTGGAGAATTTATACTCAACTCCGCCGATAAGATTGACTCCCGAAACAAAGCTTGAAATGGTTTTATATTCCCGAATGTCATTGATTTCGAAAACAAGATGGTGAGAATTGGCGTAACCCAGATTCAAACCAGCACCGATGAACCAATAGAAACCATTTTTGGCTGCTTTTTCATACATAAAATTAGGGTTGATGGTAAAAACTGTCGGCATATTCTTGGCAACATATAGAAAATGGAATCCGAGGTCAGCCTGAATAGCAAAATTATCTACCGGAACCATTTTAAAAGTAATACCGTTCACAAAACCGAGAACGCCGCCAATGCTATAGTTGTAGGGACGCGCTTGTCTTTGCGCCATGGCAGAGAATCCCATAATGCCAATCAACAGACAAAATATAAACTTCTTTTTCATAATCTTATATTTTTTTAATGCCGCAAAGATACTTCATATCCAACAGAAAAACGACTCCAACAGAAAAATCTTATAAACAATCATTATTTACTAAAAAGCAATTATTTAATCATAATAAGTTGAAATGAATAATCGTCCGAGAAAAAATCTACATTTTACCTCTCCTTCCTCTTTATTTTATAACTTTGCATGTTGAATCTATGATAAAAATATTTAGAACTGAGAAGAAAGTAATCCACAAATTTAGTATTTTTGCAGGCTATTTTTAAACATCATACTTATGAATAATACATTAGATATTAAAGAGTTAAACGAACGTATTCAAAAAGAAAGTTCATTTGTTGACCTCATTAATATAGAAATGGGGAAAGTCATTGTAGGGCAAAAATCGGTAGTTGAGCGATTAATGATTGGATTATTAGCCAATGGGCATATTCTGTTAGAAGGCGTCCCGGGATTAGCTAAAACATTAGCAATTAAAACATTAGCTAATATTATCCAAGCTAAATTCAGTCGTATTCAGTTTACACCCGACTTGCTACCTGCCGACTTGTTAGGTACCATGATTTACAGTCAGCGAAAAGAAGAATTTGTCGTAAAAAAAGGGCCCATCTTTGCTAATTTTATACTGGCAGATGAGATCAATCGTGCGCCGGCGAAAGTGCAAAGTGCCTTGTTGGAAGCGATGCAGGAAAGGCAGGTCACTATTGGCGAAGAGACATACCCATTGAATGAGCCATTCTTGGTCATGGCAACTGAAAATCCCATAGAACAAGAAGGAACATATCCCTTACCGGAAGCGCAAGTCGATAGGTTTATGATGAAAGTGCTGGTCAACTATCCCAAGCAGGAAGAAGAAAAACAGATTTTAAGACAGCACCTGCTTTCAGAATTTCCTACTCCCAATAGTATCATAAGTCCGGAAGATATTATTCGCGCGCGGGCTGTTGTAAAAGAGGTTTATTTAGATGAAAAAATTGAGCAATATATTACCTCCATTGTTTTTGCTACCCGCTATCCGTCTGAATATAAATTGGAAAAATTTGCCGGCATGATTAGTTACGGCGGTTCCCCGCGTGCCACCATCAATCTTGCCTTGGCAGCCCAAGCCTACGCATTTATCAAACGCCGAGGCTATGTCATTCCAGAAGATGTGCGCGCCGTTTCCTACGATGTCCTTCGCCATCGTATCGGTCTGACCTACGAAGCCGAAGCCGAAAATATATCTACCACCGATATTATAGCAGAAGTATTGAATACGGTTGAAGTACCATAGAAAATAGCTAAAAATGGAATCATCGGAATTATTTAAAAAAGTCCGGAAAATTGAAATCCGAACCCGCGCATTGTCACAACAAATTTTTGCTGGGCAGTATCATAGTGCTTTCAAAGGTAAGGGTATGGCTTTCAGCGAAGTAAGACAATATAACTACGGTGACGATGTCCGTTTTATAGATTGGAACGTAACCGCACGATTCCATACCCCTTATGTCAAAATTTTTGAAGAAGAACGAGAAATGACGGTGGTGCTGATGATTGATGTAAGTGGTTCAAACCTCTTTGGCACACGCAAACAACTTAAAACAGAACTAATTACAGAACTAGCTGCAGTCTTATCTTTTTCCGCCATCAACAACAACGACAAAGTGGGAGTTATCTTTTTTAGCGATAAAGTAGAAAAATTTATTCCCCCGAAGAAAGGGAAAACACATATTTTGCGAATTATCCGAGAATTGCTCACCTATAAACCAACTCAAACCGTAACCAATCTCAATGAAACGCTCCGCTATTTCACCAATGCCGTTAAGAAAAAATGCACCGCTTTTATTATTTCCGACTTCGTCAATTGCGAGTTTGAACAAGCTTTAAAAATTGCCGCCAACAAGCATGACATTGTGGCACTGCAAGTTATTGACCACGGTGAATTGGAAATCCCGAATTTGGGAATCATTGAGATTCAAGACCCGGAAACCGGAAATCGCTTCTGGGCTGACACCGGCAGCCGCAAGGTCCGAAACAGTTATGCCAAATGGTGGCGGGATGGTTTACTACGGAATAAAGAGACCTTCAAACGCGCCGGCATTGACACCACCCTTTTATACACCGATAGGGATTATGTTCCCGCCTTGTCGGAATTGTTCCGCAAAAGAGGTTAATACAACTATTTTATGAAAAAAACTATTATCGCGATTGTATTGGTTTGCTCCACATTTTGCTCGTTTTCGCAAACTGACAGCACCAAAAAATCTAATTTGCCCCTCACCTATTGGATGAATGCCGATGAGTTGGCACGAAAAAATGAAATTGGCATGAACTTTCGTGGGACAAATCCACCGGAAGCTCCCATCATCAATATTGCCGAGTTCCAACCCATGCAAGGCGTGCTCGTCAGATACCCTTTCGGTATTCCCGTTTCGCTCATTGCCGCTATGTCTCAAATTGTTACCGTGACTACCAGCATTAGCTCCGCCAATCAACAAACAACCGTTGAAAATATTTACCGGAGCAATGGAGTGAATATGAATAACGTCGATTTTGTCATTGCCAATACTGACAGCTATTGGACACGCGATTACGGTCCGTGGATGATTATTGACGGCAATGATGAATTTGGAGTCGTCGATTTTATTTACAATCGCCCGCGTCCGAATGATGACGCACATGCCGCCACTATGGCAAACTTCTTGAATATCAATTATTTTTCAATGGATTTTGTACAAACCGGTGGAAACTATATGACCGATGGCTATGGAACGGCTGCCTCTACAGACTTAGCTTTGACCGAAAATGAGGATATGACAACCGCTGAAATTGAAAATATGACTCATGATTTCTTAGGCATTGATACTTATCATTTTACTGCAGACCCATTAGACGACTACATCGCACACATTGATTGCTGGGGAAAATATTTAGCGGTAGATAAAGTGATGATTGGTCAGGTACCGGCATCGGACTACCGTTATTCGCAGTTTGAAGCCATTGCCGATTGGTTTGCCAACACCACAACCCCGTGGGGCAACAAATACCGCGTTTACCGCGTGTTCACTCCCGGAGGAATGAACACGACTACCCCTTATACCAACTGTCTGATTCTCAACGACCATGTTTTCCTCCCGCAAACAGGAAGCAGCTACGATCAAGATGCAATAGAAGCCTATCAGGCTGCCATGCCCGGTTATACCATTGTCCCCATTATGGAAAGCAGCTCCACACCGTGGGAAAATACAGATGCGCTGCACTGTCGCACCCATGAAATTGCGGACCTGGGAATGTTGCTCATTCGCCATTATCCGATTTGCGGACAACAAGCTTATTATCCTCAATTTACCATTCAAGCCGACATTACCGCACTCAGCGGACAAGCGTTAGAAAGTGATTCGATCTTAATTTATTACAAAATCAATCAAGAGAATTGGCAAAACAGACCGATGCACGCGGTTGGGGGCAAAACTTGGGAAGGCACTATTAGCGGCATCACCGATAGTTGCGGGATTTCATACTACATTTTTGCCAAAGACTATTCGCTCCGACGCGAAAAACACCCTTACATTGGCGAATACGACCCCCATTTTTTCACTGTCAGCGCACCATATACCCCGCCCATTATCATTGATGACGATTATGAAGAAGATGATATCTATACACAAATAACTGATTCACAAATCAATAACTATAAAATTACTCCCAATCCTGCCCATAGCTTCTTCCATATTTATGCCGCCAATGGAGAATCCGTCTCTATTTACGATGCCTCAGGAAAACTTATTTCACAAAATTCCTTCCATTCACAAAAAAACATGACCGTTGATTGTTCACAATGGGCTGACGGCATTTATTTCATTCTAATCAAAACTAAAAATGGAAAAACAATAACAGACAAGATACTCATAACTTCTTCATTATAATGAAATTAACATACGAAAATATCTTAAATAATATTTTTACTGCCTTCCCCATGTACCACAAAATAGGTAGCAGTGCCTATAAAGAGGGATTGGAAAACATTGAAGAATTAGTAGCCATCATCGGACATCCGGAGAAAAAATTCAAGGCTGTCCATGTTACCGGAACCAACGGAAAAGGCTCCGTGAGTCACTTTTTATCCTCATTTTTTCAGGAAGCAGGCTATAAAACAGGATTATACACATCGCCCCATTTGATAGATTTTAGAGAAAGAATCAAAATCAATGGCGAAATGATACCGCAAGATAAAGTGGTGGATTTTTTCGAACAATATCAATCCCAATTCAGCCATTTGGAGCCCTCATTTTTTGAAATGACAACTGCCTTGGCATTTCACTATTTTGCTGAAGAAAAAGTGGATATTGCCATTGTAGAAGTAGGCTTGGGCGGCAGGTTGGATGCGACCAACATCCTTACACCGGAACTCTCTGTCATCACCAATATATCGTTAGATCATACACAGTTATTAGGAGATTCCTTAGCCAAGATTGCTTTTGAAAAAGCCGGAATTATCAAAAAACAGACACCGGTTGTAATTGGTCAGACACTTTCGGAAACCATGCCGGTATTTGAGGAGCAAGCCCGCATCAAAGAAGCTCCCCTCTATACCACCGGATCCATCCGCATCGAAGAAACTGATACTCCAACCGCCCCACAGCATCGTTTCATCCGAATTATCAAGGACAACGAAATAATTGGAACAGACATTCCATTGCCGCTGCGCGGGGATTATCAATTTGAAAATATTGCCACCTTTGTTCAAGCCGTATCTGTCATTTATCCGCATAATAAATTGTTTAACAGCTTAATATACCGTGCTCTGGCGAACGTCGTTGCCAATACTCATTTGCTGGGTCGGTGGCAGATAATTTCACAAACCCCGCTAACAATTTGCGATACAGGACACAATAGTGGCGGATTTCATTATATTTCCCAACAGTTGGCACGAATAAAATGTAAAAAATTGCATATCATCATTGGTTTTGTCAGTGATAAAGATTTTCAAACCATCATCACACTACTCCCACAAAATGCTGATTATCATATATGTAAAGCTAATATTGCAAGAGCTTTAGACCCTCATATCATTGAAAGTCCCATGCGAAATCACGGTTTACAGACAACCATCAGCTCCCAATCGGTGTATCAAACTTATCAGCAATTAGTTACCACTGCCACCAATGATGAAGCTTTTTACATCGGAGGCAGCACATTTATAGTCGCCGATTTTTTGAATGAAAGTTTTTCTCAAAAAAAATGATGAAAGTCATCTGTAATATTTGACTTTACTTTTAAAGTTCGTATATTTGCTGCTGCTGTTTCATGAACCACATCTATTATTAACTCATTAATCTACAATACGATGAAAAAAATTTTCAACTTTTCGCGCGGTGAATTTTGGGCAACCGTTGTTTTACTTTTACTTATTTTAGGGGGTCTTTTCTTTTACTTTTTTTATGAAAAAAGGCTACCCGAGAAAATCGATTTATCAGAGTATCGGGCAACGATTCAGGAATTTGAAGAGCAACAGCAGTTTTTTGATTCAACGAAGCATCATCAAAAAAAGTCTTTTTATAAGCGCAGTTATCGTTACGACTATGACTACACGTCCACGAATAAGAAATATGATTCTGCACATTATCAGAGAGATACCTCAAAGTTGCAGCGCATGGAGAAAAAAGTACTCTACCAAATACACAAAATTGATTTAAACAAATGTGACACAACGGCGATAGTCGGAGTTCCTCAATTTGGCAGCAAACGCGCTTTAAAAGTGATCGAATACCGCGATAAATTGGGCGGTTTCTATAGTTTTGCACAACTCCGTGAGATTTATATATTGCAAGATATTTCCATCGAACATTGTGCAAAATATTTCACCATAGACCCATCCAAAATTAAGAAAATTGATATTAATCACGTGACATACAAGGAGTTAATTACCCACCCCTATTTCGATGCCTACTTAACGAAACAAGTTATAAACTACCGCGATCAAAAAGGAAGTATCAAAAACATGGCACATTTTAAGGAAATAACGCACGCATACAAAGAGTTAACAGATAAATTGGAACCATACCTCATTTTTGAATAATCACAACCTATATGCTCAAAAAAATGTATTTTTGCACTTCAAATTAAAACGCGCTACATTATGATTAAATACATGCAAAAAATTCTTCATCTGCTCGTCATCATTCTTTTGTTGCTCATTGCCGGGTGTGAATCTGACATTAATATAGCTGATATTCAACAAGATACTTTCTACTATGGAACTGTCGGGAATCGAGAGATGATTATCAAAGTCAATCATTTGAATGGCAAACTGTTTGATGGTGATTATTATGATATTTCTCAAAATTCGACCGTCAATCCCATTGAGTTTCATGGGAAGATCAAGAGGAACAAATGTGTTGTCTCGTTTTTAGACAAAAAAATGTCGATTCAACATATACAGTGGAAATTTTCAGACAACAGATTTACAGGGAGTTGCAAAATTGATGGGGAAGAATACGATTTTCAGTTTACTGCATATACTGCGCCTGAATTCAAAAAATATAAAAACAGATATAAAGAGCCGATCTATGAATATAACGTGATCAAAAATGTAAAATACGGCACGGCAACGGGCTATTGGACTTCCAATCCGACTACCTCGACCGATTATTTTGAAATCATCAAAAACGGGCTTTCATCATCGATTGAAACGAGCACTTTAGCGCTCACCATGGATATTTATTTGCCAAAGAATGATTACCTTAGCCGACGTCCCTTGCTCATGTTAATTCATGGTGGCGGTTTTTATATTGGGGATAAAGCAGATGCGCCGATTGTCAGATGGTGCAATCATTTTGCATCTTTGGGATATGTAGTTGCTTCCATTAATTACAGAATGGGATTTAAACCCGCCAAGCAATCCATCGAAAGATGCGGGTATCGTGCCACGCAGGACGCACACGCCGCCATGCGTTTTTTGCTTGCCAATCAAGATAAATTCAAAATAGACCCGAACTATCTTTTTGCTGCAGGGAGTAGTGCCGGCGGCATAACGACGCTCAACCTTGCTTTCATGCGGAATAAAAACCGTCCCGAATCCTCGCACGGGAATTGGGTATTGGAAGATTTGGGAGACATTGAAAGTTCCGGGAACACGCTCAAGCAGACCTTCCACCTTCGCGCCATTGCCAATATGTGGGGAGCCGTTCACGACATCAATGAAATCGCCAACTCCAATACTTCCATTATCTCTTTTCACGGCGACGCAGACCAAGTAGTTCCTTATGATTATGATGTTCCTTTTAAAGATATTCAACTGGGATTCAGCAAGTTATTTTTCAATAAAATGTATGGCTCGGCTGCCATTCATCGTAAAGCAAAAGAGTTGGGTTATCGACAAACACTTCATACATTCCCGGGTGCAGGGCACGCACCGCACGTAGATAAAAACGACAACCCAACCGAGAAGTTTTGGTTTATTCAAAAAGAGATGACCGATTTCTTCTATCGGGAATTTCTGCCCAGAGACGTTGTCATTTCTTCAAAACAAGCCCAAGTTTATACCATTGACATTTCAAATCCGGTTCGAACCTATTGGAAAGCAGAAGGAGGACTTATTCTATCTTCCAATAGCACTTCCGCGCGCGTTGTCTGGTTAAAAAGCGATACCCCACATAAATTATCAGTCGCAGGTTACTTAGAGAACGGTGCCGCTTTTTTCACCGAACAGAATTTTTGATTCGGCTTTGTGGTCTAAGTTGATGGTTTTGCATCATTTAATTCATTTTAAGAGACTTCGTTCTGTTGAATAAACGGTAGTCAATTAATTTACCGGACAGCAAAAAATAGTAATTTATATTAACCGAATTAAAATGTACTCCCGCACCGAGGAAAGAGATCTTGAATAACGACTATCAATTAAATCGCACCATAAAAAAAATCCTTGAAAAAATCAAGGATTTTTTTTTATGTGCCCAGGACAAGAGTCGAACTTGCACGGGAATACTCCCACTACCCCCTCAAAGTAGCGTGTCTACCAATTCCACCACCTGGGCTTATTTGCGGCGGCAAAATTACATTTTTTTTTAATACAAATAAATGTTCCTGAAATATTTTTTTCAAAAACAGTCTTTATCTTTGATTTTCAATTAATTAAGTATCTAAAAAAATATAATTGGCAAAGGTGTATCATTTATAAAAAAAGTGTATTTTTGCAGCCTTAAACTTTTAAAGTTAAGAATGTTATAAACAATTAAAAGAGGAGGTTTTTTATCGCTACACAATTCAACAGACCCGGGTACAACAGACGGGGAATGCCACAAAAAAAGGAGGCAGCTCACAAGATCAATCAATTTATTACTGCTCAAACAGTTAGAGTAGTGAGTGAAAATTTTGAACCCCAAATTGTTTCTCTGAGAGAAGCATTGGCGTTGGCTGAACAATACGAGTTGGATTTGGTTGAGATTTCTCCTCAAGCCACCCCGCCGGTTTGCAAAGTGATGGATTATCAAAAGTTTCTTTACGAACAAAAGAAGAAACAAAAAGATATAAAAGCCAAATCTGCTAAAGTGGTGATCAAAGAGATACGATTAGGGCCGCAAACCGATGAACATGATTTTGAGTTTAAAACCAATCATGCCATTCGTTTCCTGAAAGAAGGCTGCAAAGTGAAGGTAGATGTCTTTTTCAAAGGACGTTCCATCGTATATAAAGACCAAGGGGAACTGATATTGCTCAAATTTGCCCAAGCCGTGGAAGAGTTTGGGAAACCGGAACAAATGCCCAAACTGGAAGGGAAAAGAATGATCATCGTCATTAACCCCAAAAAATAAGAAATTGCAATAACTCATCATATTAATCTTAAAAATCACGGAGAAATGCCAAAAATTAAAACAAAAGCCGCTGCTAAGAAGAGATTTACCTTAACAGGCACCGGAAAAGTGAAAAGACATCATGCGTATCACAGCCACATTCTTACGAAGAAAAGTACAAAAAGAAAACGTAACTTGGCTTACAGCGCAATTGCCGACAAAACTTTAGAACGCACCATCAAGCAAATGCTTGGAGGCTGCTAAAAAATTTATTTATTAACTTTACTGTCAGCACATTAAGAGTTTTTAAATTAAAACCGCTGAAGTAATAAAAGAAAGGAGATTATAATGTCAAGATCAGTCAATCACGTTGCTTCAAAAGCAAGAAGAAAAAAGATTTTGAAACGTACCAAAGGTTACTTTGGAAAACGTAAAAACGTCTGGACAGTCGCGAAAAACACATGGGAAAAAGGTCAACAATACGCCTATCGCGACCGTAAAGCCAAAAAAAGAGCATTCAGAAGTTTATGGATTACCCGTATTAACGCGGGCGTTCGCGAATATGGCTTATCCTACTCTGCTTTTATGGGCAGATTAGCCAAGAAGGACGTTGCCTTAAACCGCAAAGCCCTCGCCGACCTCGCAATGAACAATCCTGAGGCATTCAAAGCAATCGTTGATTTAGTAAAATAACTCAACTCTGCAAACATTTTATAAAAGAGTTTGTTGCAATATTAAAAGCCACCCATTTCAGGTGGCTTTTATTTCAATATCAAAATCCATTTAATCCTGAAAAAATGAATAGAAACGATTTCCCCATTTTAGACCAACAAATTAACGGGCAACCGCTCGTCTATTTCGACAACGCCGCGACCACCCAAAAACCGGAAGTTGTGATTCAGGCTCTTGCCGATTATTATCGTTCTATCAATAGCAATATCCACCGCGGGGTCCACTATTTAAGCCAAAAAGCAACCCAAGAATTCGAAATTGCGCGCCAAACCATCCAACACTTTATCAATGCCCCTTCCCACCAAGAAGTGATCTTTACCCGCGGTACCACCGAATCCATCAACCTCATTGCCTCCTCTTTCGGTCACACCTTCCTGCATGAAAACGACGAGGTACTGATTTCCGAAATGGAACATCACGCCAATATCGTTCCTTGGCAAATGATTTGCGATGAAAAAAAAGCAAAATTGGTCGTCGCTGCTTTCGATGAAACCGGAACCCTCGATATGAACGACTTTCAACAAAAATTATCACCTAAAACCAAAATCGTTGCTATCTCACATGTTTCCAATACTTTAGGAACTATCAACCCTATCAAACAAATCATTGAACTTGCCCACGCACAAGGCACCCCCGTCATGATTGACGGCGCACAAGCCGTTTCACACCTGAAAGTAGATGTGCAAGACTTGGACTGCGACTTCTACTGCTTCTCCGGTCACAAAATGTACGCCCCCATGGGAATTGGCGTAATGTACGGAAAAGCCCAATGGCTCAATGCAATGCCCCCCTACCAAGGCGGCGGTGAAATGATTAAAAACGTTACTTTCGAGAAAACAACCTACAACGAACTGCCCTTCAAATTCGAAGCCGGAACCCCGGCAGTCGGAGACGTCATCGGACTGAAAACCGCCATCAACTACATTAATTCCATCGGAATTGAAAACATCGCTCAATGCGAAAACGAACTCCTGCAGTACGCCACCCAACAATTACAAAACATTGACGGCGTAACCATTATCGGAACAGCAGAACATAAAACATCTATTATCTCATTCATAATGAAAGATATACATCATTATGATGCCGGCTTTATCATTGACAAAATGGGCGTTGCCGTCCGAACCGGTCATCATTGCACTCAACCCATTATGGATAAATTGAAAATCACCGGGACCATTCGCGCATCGTTTGCCTTCTATAACACCCGCGAAGAAATTGACCAACTCGTCCGCGCCATCTTCAAAACCAAAGAAATGCTGAGTTAGTTCTTCCTAATCATTATTCATTGAAAAAAATTATCAATTCACTGAAACGGAATCATCATTAATGAACTACTCCTTTTATATATTGTTCTTTTCTTATTCGTAAAATTATCATCAATGAAAAAGATTTTCGCCATAATTATCATATTATACTCATTTTCAGCAAGTTGCCAAACCCTACAACTATCATTAAAAGAGTGTCTTCGATACGCAGACGAAAATAACCTTGACATTCAAAGCTCAGCCCTTGACGTTTCGAATTCTCAGATACAACTATCTCAATCGAAATTGCTCATGTCCCCAACTATTTCGGCAAGCGCGAGCCAGAATTTCGGTTATTCACACAATTCCATTAACGGCGGGTTCAATTTGGGTGGGAACTACGGAATCAACGCCGGAATTACTTTATTTAATGGTCTGAACACTTATAACACAATCAAACAAAATCAATTACGTGTTTCGCAAGCACAGTGGCAAGTGGAGCAACGCAAAAACCAACTTCACATTCAAATCATTCAGGCATACCTGACAGTTCTGATGAATCAGGAATTATTGACCTATCAACAGAATGTACTCACTTCCAGTCGCGAGCAACTGATTGAAGGAGAGCATCAATACAAAGTGGGACAAATCTTGGAAAGCGATTTTATTCTATTAAAATCTCAATATTTCACCGATTCGCTGAACATTGAAAATACGCAGCTCTCTATCTCAAACGA
>JALNYF010000018.1 GCA_023229985.1 Bacteroidales bacterium
TACAACGGAAAATGATCGAATTTTTGTCATAATAATTATTTTTGGTTGATGATATTCAAGCCGCAAATTTATAAAAAAAATATTTACTATTCGAAAAAAATAAAAAAATAAACGTTATATGTAATAAGATGATTATTAATAGGATGACAATGAAATGGAAACAAGTTTTGAGAACAAAGCTTCCATGATTTACCGATTATTTTAAAAAAAAATGGTTACTGTCCGATAAATATTAATATGAACCATAACGAAGTAGTCAATGATGCTACAGCGTTTTTTTCTTTGTCTTGTGATAGAAATGCCGCAGCAAGTGAGTGCAAATTTTTTATCAACCCAATCAATACACGCATTAACCCCGGAAGAGGTCAAAATCATCTAATTTTTCCAACAAAAGCCATCACATTCAGAGGTTTTATAATTTTTGGCGCAAATATTTCCCGAAATGGCGCGGATAACAATAATATTTATATTTTTGCATGTTTAAACGAAAAAAGATAAAATGAAACTTGAAGAGATTAATTCCCTTATCAATGGGAAAGTTGTAGAAGGGCAAATGCCGCCTGATAAAACCATCGACTGCGCATTTGCCTCGGATTTAATGAGCGATGTGCTAACCATTCGGACAGAGAAATCACTGATGTTGATTACCGGTTTGGCAAATTTGCAAACCATACGCACCTGCGAAATGTCCGATATTAAAGTAATATTGTTTGTTCGCGGAAAAAAAGTTACCGAAGAAATGAAAGAATTAGCCGCCGACAATGAGATGATCTTGATGGAAACCGATTATTCTCTGTTTCGGACTTCCGGGCTGCTCTATGCGGCAGGACTGAAAGGCGTCTATTAAAATTAGAGATTATGAATTTTGAATATCAAGTTGAAGGCGGCGATTTTACAAATGCCGGAACGACTTCTAGTATCGTTAAAAAAATGATGAAACAGTTAGGCGTGCAACCGGATATAATTAAAAGAACGGTAGTCGCACTTTACGAAGCTGAAGTTAATATTGTTGCCCACGCCTATCGCGGCACCATTACCGTGGATTTAGACGAAAAGAAAATATATGTCAAACTTTCCGATGAGGGTCCCGGCATTCCCGACATCGACCAAGCCATGCAAAAAGGTTACTCCACCGCTTCACCCAAAGTTCGCGAAATGGGCTTCGGTGCCGGAATGGGACTCCCCAATATGAAATTAAACTCCGACCAACTGAACGTTACTTCCGTTGTCGGGAAAGGAACCACTGTCGAAATTATCAACTTTTTTTAAATGGAAACTTTTCACCACGCTCTTAAATTTAAATATGACTTGTGCATCGGCTGTTCTCATTGTACCAGCGTTTGCCCTACAGGTGCCATCCACGTTGAAGACGGACACCCCATCTTAGACAATAATCGCTGTATCGATTGCGGACACTGCTACCACACCTGTCCCGTTAACGCCATTTACATCGAACAAGATGACTTCCAAACCATCTATCATTATAAATGCCCGGTCATTTTGATTCCGACCCTTTTTAGCGCTCAATTTCCCGAAAAAATCAGCCAACGCGCCATCTTGTCCGCTATCTATCATCTTGGATTCCAATATGTTTATGAAGTCGAAAAAAGTGTTGATGTCATTAAAGCGATGATTAATGAAAGAGTGAAAGATGATCAGGCGGAAAAACCAATGATTTCTACTTTCTGCCCTGCCATCGTCAGACTGATTCAGGTTAAATATCCTTCATTGGTTTCCAACTTATTGTTAATTAAACCACCATTGGATTTGACGGCACTTTATATTAAAAAAGTATTAGTAGAAAAAGGCGTACCGGCAGAAGACATCGGCATTTTTTACGTGTCACCATGTGCTGCCAAAATTGCCGCCATCAAAAGTCCGGTGGGGGAAGATAAATCCCCCGTTGACGGCGTTATTAATATGAATTACTTGTACAACAAAGTATTCCGCATTATCAAACAAGGACTTTATCAATTGCGCGAAGACGAGTTCGATTTTCACCCGCTTTCCAAAAACAGCATCCTTTGGTCACTTACCGGCGGCGAAATTAAAGATATGCCTGCCGGCAGAAATCTCGCAATCGACGAAGTTCATAATGTGTCGGACTTTTTGGACAAGTTGGAAAATGAAGACATCAACAACATTGATTTCTTGGAACTGCGCGCATGTGACGAAAGTTGCGCGGGGGGAATATTGTGCGCCGGAAACCGCTTCTTAATAGCGGAAAGACAAAGAAAACGCGCCAACCAACGCCCGAAAGTCGTCTCTCCTGACGAAAATAACCTCCTCAAATACAAAGAATACCTTGAACAAAGCAGCAAATTAGGTGAGGTCATGCCGCGCTCCATGGATAAATTGGACGACAATATCTCCATCGCCATGCGAAAAATGAAAAAAGTTTTCGAAATTAACGACGAACTGCCCCAAGTCGATTGCCGTATTTGTGGCTACCAAACTTGCAAAGCTCTCTCCGAAGCCGTCGTCAATAACCAAGCCGACATCAAACAGTGTATTTTCGTCCAACGTATCCTCGAACAAACCGATAAATTAACCACCATGGAGGCACTCAAAATTACAAAAAAAGTATGGGGCGAAGCCAAATTGGATAAGTATTCCATTAAAAACTTGGATTTAGAATAATATAAAAGATTTATTATCAATAATTTATAATAATAATAAAAAAAATATTAATAATTTTTCATAAAAATTATTTTATAAAGAAATATGTTTTATCTTTGCAACTGAATTTTATTATTAATTAAAATTAAATAATTATGAAAAAACTTTTTACAATTTTATCATTGTGCTTAGCAACAGTTGCTTTAAATGCACAAATGACAATTACGGACGATTTTGAAAGCTATACTAATTTCACAATCAATCCTGAATCACAGTGGACATTTGTCGATGTAGATCAAGATTCTACTTACGGATTTAATGGCAACACATTTGAGAACAATTATTCTCCAATGGCATTCATCGTGTTTAATCCCAGTGCATGCCAAACGGATGTAAGTTCTAATTTTCCTGCACATTCTGGGGCTAAGTATATGGCAGGATTTGCTCTTGTTACCACTGCTCAGAACAACGATTGGATGATTAGTCCTGTATTGGATGGGAATAGTGGTTCTATTTCATTCTTTGCTCGTGCCTTGACTAATCAATATGGTTTAGAAAGCTTTAATGTTGCTTATTCCACTACAACAAATGAAACGAGCGCTTTTACAAACATCAATTCTATACCTGTCACTGTTGATACGAGTTGGGTTGAATTTACGTACGCTTTTCCTGCTGGAACACAATATGTTGCTATTCAATATGTTTCAACGGATGTTTTCGCCTTATTTATTGATGACGTAACGATTCAAACCACAGTAGGTATCTCTGAAAATACGACTTCTCAAGTTGCCGTATTCCCGAATCCTGCTACTAACGTATTGAACGTGCCAGCTGACGGTTACAAAACTATCGAAATCGTGAACTTGTTAGGTCAGGTTGTTTACAGCAACAACGTTACCGAAGCTACCATGCAAATCAGTGTTCGTGATTTGAATAAAGGAATCTATTTCGTTCGTTTAGCTAATGAAAACGGCGTTGCAACCCAAAAATTTATCAAAAAATAAGTTTGCGGATAACTATAAAAAGAGGCTTCAATGGGAGCCTCTTTTTTTTGTCTTATTCTTTCGTTATTAATGAACTGAATATCAATTAACTATTGGAATTCATGAACCCTCTTTCTTTGAATAAAGAAAGGCTTGATATATCAGCCGAAACGGATTTCTCGGGCAAGAATAGTGATAAAAATTTCTTTAAATGGTTGGGATATGACGACTATCTCTATAAAAAATTATTGCTGTCCGGTAAATATTGTAATGCGGTGGCGTCCGATCCCGTAGGATTCGTATGTTTGTAATGAATGTTTCATAAACATGGAATGGGGCGTACCTACGGCACGCAACAAATATAGAGATGCACGGTCGTGCGTTAGACATGAGAAATAATGGGAAACATCTGTTTTAACCCGAAGTAATCCTTCGGATTTCTTATGCCTTATACATTCTTCGAAAATGTAAGCCTGACAAAATATGAACCGCTGTGATTAACCCAATACTAATAGATTCATCAAATAGTATTTATTATTTACCGGACAGAATAATAACAGCAAATAAATGATGTATCTAACAATAAATCAGTAACATAAAATAAAAATATGATTCATACAATAATTTTTCAATTTTTTATTTGAAAAATGTTGATGATTATGCAAAAAAAGTATTAGTTTTGCAACTGAAAAATAATAATCACCAAAAAAAACAGTATGAAAAAGATTTCTATTTTATTTGCGCTTGTTTTTGCACTCTTTACAGGGTTTTCGCAAAACGCAACTATTGTTCTTGAAGCTCATGACGTTTGGGCTGATGGTACAGGTTATCAAATCTTGTTAGCACCTACTTCTGCCGGAGTTACATTGCCCACCGGACAGATTACTTGTGGGGACAACACCCTTTACAACGCCTGTGCTTATAAAATCCCTACCAATGCAGATGCTTCTGATGCAAATGTTATTGTTGATGGTACAGGAACCCTCCAAATTCCTGCCGGACATTATTCTTACATTATTTTAAACCCGGGTTGCACGGGCTATAGCACTATTTATATTGCTGCCGCCGGAGTTGATCCGACATCTGTTGCCGATTACAATTTCGAAGCCAACACTACTTATCATTTTACAATGGCTCGCAATGGAAACAATGATGGTACTACTCTCACTATTTCAGTAGATGCGCCAGACCAATTGGCTTTGGAATCATTAAATTTGCCCTCAGAAGCCGGGATTAATACCGATGTAGATGTTAGCGGAACGATTACCAATCGTGGAAACAACAACATTACCAGTTATGACGTAACTTACAACATTAGTGGCGGTAATAATGTAGCTACCTACACCGTTACCGGCATTAACATTGCTCCTTATGCTACCCACACTTTCACGCACAATATTCCAATTAATGTGACTACTTCCCAAATCGCTACTGTAAATGTAACGGTTTCTAATGCCAACGGTGGTGCTCAAGCCAATACCAGCACCTTATCACAAGTTATCAACTTCTTTGATGCTTCTTTATCCGTTCCTCGCAAAGTTTTATTGGAACACTTCACAACAGAATCTTGCGGCAACTGCCCTGCGGCAACTGCCAATTTGGTAACTTGGTTATCTTCTCGCCCCAATATCATTTGGCTGGCACATCACGCCGGTTATTATACTGACAGTTTCACGATTCCGGCAAGTGAACAATTAACCACCTTCTTCAATGACGGAGGTAATACTTATGCTCCGGCTATTATGTTAGACAGATACTTTCTTTCTCCTGACGGTGACACCGGTCCTGTTTTCTTCCCGTCTTCTACCTATACGCCCACTTTGATGGATCAAAGATTAGCTACACCTGCTTTTGTAACCGTTGGTATTACCGGTTCTTATGCACCTGCCACTCGCGAGCTTTCTGTTACCGTTTCCGGTCAAGTAAAAGATGTATTGCCGGGTAATGACATTCGTTTGTCCGTTTACATTACTGAAACTGATGTAGATCATGTTAACCAAACCAGTGCACCTGCCGGATACGTTCACCACTATATCGCAAGAGCTGCTTTAGCAGGAACTTACGGAGATGCCAATGTTGTAACCAACACTACTGGAAGCCAATATACCAAAAATTATACCTATACATTACCGGCTACTTGGGACGCCAGCAAATGCCAAGTTGTAGCTTTCGTGAATGAGTGGAATCCTTCTAACGTAAACAACAGCCCTGTTTTCAATGCAGAATCTGTTTCTGTTGAATCAATATCAGGCGTTAACGAATATGCAAATGCCGTTTCTTGCAACGTTTATCCTAACCCTGCAAGCGATGTATTAAACATCCAAGTATCTGAAGATATGACCCGCATCGAATTAGTATCCGCTATCGGTCAAAAAGTTATGTCTCAACAAGTTAATGGCTTACAAACCACCATCAACGTTAATGACTATGTAAATGGTATCTATTTCTTGACTATTTACACTCAAAACGGAAAAATCTCCAAGAAAATTACGATTAATAAATAATATTGTAATACTTCAAAAAAAGAGGATGCTTCGGCATCCTCTTTTTTTTTGAAAAAATGTACCGTTTTTCATACCTCTTTTGCGGCCGCTGTCAGCCTTTTCGCAAAGCGGGCGGCAATCATCGCGACTTGATTTTTTGTATCAAGACAAAAAGTTAAGAAAAAAGAAAAACCTTTAATGTGTTTTAATCCGAATTAAAATGCGAACAAAACCAGTTGACAATCAATAAAATAGGAACCATTACGTTGAGTGGAATGTCTTGCAGAAGCTACTATGCCCGTCGTTATAGTAAATTTTTTGCGTATAAAAATTAATTTTTTTTTGAATGTCCAATTAGAAACAGTCCTCAACATGGAAGATCTATAGATGCAAAGGAAAGGAAACGATTTTACTTCATAACTTTTCCAATGAGGGTAAATGAATTTACATCATCAGTGTAAACTCTCTGAATGGAAACTCAATTAAAGTGGCTAAGGGGGAAGAATAAATTATTCTTCCTCACTGTTTTCGACAGCCTCGTCATATTCATCTTCATCTTGTCGAGGGACTTGTGTAACGGCAGCAATGATATCGTTGGCTTTCAAATTGATAAGTCGGACACCTTGGGTGGCACGTCCCATGACGCGAAGTTGGTCAATATGCAGTCTGATGGTTAAGCCGGATTGGTTGATAATCATCAGGTCATCTTCGTCCACAACGGATTTCAGGGCTATCAAGCCGCCGGTTTTGTCGGTAATATTAATCGTTTTGATTCCTTTACCGCCGCGGTTGGTAACTCTGTAATCATCTAAGGAAGATCGTTTTCCGTAGCCGTTTTCGGATACTACCAAAACATTGCTATCGGGGTTGTCGATACAAATCATACCGACTACAAAGTCGTTTTCGTTGGCTAAGGTGATACCGCGCACGCCGGAGGCATTTCTACCGACGGCTCTCACATTCTTTTCGTTAAATCTCACAGCTTTCCCGGAATGAAGTGCCATCATAATTTCGCTTTCTCCGTTGGTCAATTGAGCCTCTATCAGGTGGTCATCTTCGCGAATAATAATTGCGTTAATACCATTTGAGCGCGGACGGGAGTATGCTTCTAATGAAGTTTTCTTGACTATACCTTTTTCGGAGCATAAGATGATGTAATTATTGTTGGTATATTCTTTATCGGTTAAATCTTTGATATTGATAACGGCTTTAATTTTATCATCACTTTCAATATTGATTAGATTTTGGATAGCGCGACCTTTAGACGTTTTGACACCTTCAGGTATTTCGAAGACTCTCAACCAGAAGCACTTTCCTTTTTCCGTAAAGAAAAGAAGGTAGTTATGATTGGTGGCGATGTAGAGATGTTCGATAAAATCTTCATCGCGCGAGCCGCCGCCCTTGGAGCCTTTACCGCCGCGGTTTTGGACTTTATACTCGTTTAAGGATGTACGTTTGATATAGCCAAGGTGTGAAATCGTAATCGCTACTTCGGTATCGGCAATGGTGTCTTCAATTTTGAAATCGGCAGAGGTATATTCGATTTTGGAGCGTCTTTCATCGCCGTAGCGTTGTTTGATGTCTGCCAATTCATCTTTCATCACTTGCATTTGCATGGTTTCATCAGCCAGCAATCTGGTCAAATAATCGATGGTTTTCATCAATTCGTCATATTCGGCTTGCAGGCGTTCGCGTTCCAGACCGGTAAGTTGGCGAAGTCTCATTTCGACGATGGCGCGGGCTTGAATTTCGGAAAAATCCCATTTTGTCATTAAACCGGTTCGGGCATCATCTACGTTTTTGGAAGCACGAATCAGCGCAATTATCTCATCAATAATATCCAAGGCTTTCAGCAATCCTTCCAAAATATGAGCCCGTTCTTGGGCTTTTCGAAGTTCAAATTTCGACCGTCTGATGATCACTTCGTGGCGGTGTTTTACATAGCATGCAATGATATCCTTCAACCCTAAGGTCATCGGACGTCCGTTCACCAAAGCGACATTATTTACGCTAAAAGAAGACTGCAAAGCCGTATATTGGTATAATTTATTCAAAACGACATTGGGAATCGCTTCTTTTTTCAATTCATAGACAATACGGGTGCCGTTTCGCTTATTGGAGAGATTTTCGATATTGGTAATGCCTTCTATTTTGCCTTCTTTCACGAGATCCACGGTACGGCGAATCATATCTGAGGGGTTAACCTGATAGGGGAGGGAGGATACGATTAATTTTGCTCTTCCTTGTTCTTCCTCAATGGTTACATCTCCGCGCATAACGATTCTTCCACGACCGGTTTCAAATGCTTCGCGTACTCCATCGTAGCCATAAATGGTACACCCTGACGGAAAATCGGGAGCTTTAACGAACTGCATTAATTCGGAAGCAGTAATATCGTGATTATCAATATATGCGGTAATACCGTCGCATACTTCGCTCAAATTATGTGGGGGCATATTGGTAGCCATTCCCACAGCAATACCGGAAGAGCCATTGATAAGCAACCCCGGGATTTTAGCCGGCAACACGACAGGTTCTTGTAAGGAATCATCGAAATTATTTCTAAAATCAACGGTTTCTTTTTGAATATCTTCCAACATTTCCTCCGCAATTTTGCGCATACGGGCTTCTGTATAACGCATAGCAGCAGGGCTGTCGCCATCTACCGAGCCAAAGTTTCCCTGGCCATCGATAAAGGGGTAACGAAGTGACCATTCTTGAGCCATACGAACCATAGAATCATATACGGCACTATCCCCGTGCGGGTGATATTTACCTAAAACTTCACCGACAATTCTCGCAGATTTCTTGAAAGGTTTACCTGACACGATCCCCATATCCCACATTGCATATAAAATTCTACGATGAACAGGCTTAAGTCCGTCTCGCACGTCCGGAAGGGCACGCGATACGATCACCGACATTGAATAGTCAATGTATGCGGTTTTCATCTGGTTCTCAATATTTACCTGTACAATTTTTTCGCCTTCTGCCATGATTTTGTTTGATTAATGTTATAACTCTATAAGTATCAAATATATAAGTTTGGTATAAATTAGAGTGCGAAATTACAAAAAAAATCGTTATAAAAGGCTTTATTGGACGATATTTTTCAACAATTCATTCAATTATTTTTCATTCAAGAGAGACGGAAAAAAGATCTGATGATTCGTTTTGTAAAAAGTAATGTTCCCTTATCAATCTTCTTTAAACATTGATTTAAAGATTGTTATATGAAACGGCAAAGTCATTGTTTTGGAATGGGTCATTGAAAAGAGTTCTCATAAAAAACGTGATTGTGGAAGAAATTAGATTTTTTAAAAATATTTTTATAGAAGTGGTATTTATATCAAAAAAAAATGTATTTTTGCACCCTGAATTTAAGCAAGTAAAAAAATAATAGAAAATTAGAGAAATGGCAAATCACAAGTCAGCAATTAAAAGGATAAGAGCAAATAACAGCAAAAGATTAGCTAATCGTTACTATGCAAAAACGATGCGTAATGCGATTAGAGATATTAAGATGGTTACCGTGAAGGGCGATGCCGAAAAGAAATTACCCTCCGTTGTATCTTTAATTGATAAATTATCTAAGAAAGGCATTATTCATAAAAATAAAGCTGCTAATTTAAAATCAGGTTTGATGAAAAAAATCAATACCTTATAATTTTGTTTTCATAATGACTGAAGAGGCCCTGCAATTTTGCGGGGTCTCTTTTTTTGTGGTATATTGTCAGGGAGATAAGTTGTTTGGCAAATAGATTGAATACGATTAAAAGCAAAAAAAATCTCCCGATGTGGGAGATTTTAGTGAAATTATAAAACAAGAAAACTCTTGTTTTTAGGTTTATTATTAGCCGTTAAATACTTTATCTAAGCCGATTCCTCTAACTTGGGCAACGGTATAGGGGTCGCGCAGTTGAGCGAGGGCATTGATAGTGGCTTTCACAACGCTATGAGGGTTTGAGGATCCTTTTGATTTAGCCAACACGTCTTTCACGCCAACGCTTTCCAAAACGGCACGCATAGCACCACCGGCGATGACACCGGTACCGGGAGCTGCGGGTTTCATGAAAACGAGAGATCCGCTATATTTTCCTTCTTGTTGGTGAGGAATTGTACCTTTGAGTACGGGAACCTTGATAAGGTTCTTTTTTGCGTCATCGATACCTTTAGCGATAGCAGCGGAGACTTCCTTTGCTTTTCCCAATCCGTAGCCGACTACGCCGTTTTCGTTACCTACCACAACAATAGCTGAAAAACTGAATGTTCTACCACCTTTTGTTACTTTAGTTACTCTATTCACTGCAACCAATCTATCTTTAAATTCGATATCGGTTGATTTTACTCTTTTAACGTTTACATTTGACATAACTTCTTCTGTTTTAGAACATTAAACCACCTTCTCTGGCAGCGTCAGCCAAAGATTTAACTCTACCATGATACAAATAACCGTTACGGTCAAACACCACTTGCGTGATACCGGCGGCTGTTGCTTTTTCTGCTACATTTTTACCAACGAGGGCAGATTTTGCCACTTTGGTAATTTTCTGGTCGCGAATTTCCGCGATAGCGGAAGATGCCGATACCAATGTACGTCCGGAGAGATCGTCGATAATTTGCACATAGATATCGCGATTACTTCTAAAGACGGACAATCTTGGACGTTCCGGAGTACCGCTAATAACTTTGCGGACTCTTTGTTTGATCCTTGTTCTTCTAAATATTTTTTGATTAGCCATTTTACTATATTTTTTTCAATTTTATTTATCTGCAGATTTTCCTGCTTTCTTTCTAACGATTTCTCCCACGAAGCGGATACCTTTTCCTTTGTAAGGTTCAGGTTTACGATAGGAGCGAATTTTGTTGGCAACTTGTCCCAATAATTGTTTATCAATACTTTTCAAAATAATGATGGGATTTTTACCTTTTTCGGTAATCGTTTCGACTTTTACTTCGGGTGAAAGTTCGAATATCAAGTTATGAGAATAACCTAAGCTTAATTCGAGTAATTGGCCGGTAGCTTGAGCTTTGTAAGCCACGCCGACTAATTCTTGTTTGATTTCGAATCCTTCGGAAACGCCTTTAACCATATTGGCTAAGAGTGCGCGATAGAGACCGTGCATAGCTTTATGGCGTTTTTGTTCGGTAGGGCGTTCCAAGATGATATGGTTATCTTCGATTTTGATAGTGATGTCACCATCAACAAATTGTTTCAATTCTCCGAGGGGACCTTTAACGGTAACGACATTACTTTTGGGGTCTCTTTGGAAGTCCACTCCTTTGGGGAGGGCAATGGGTAATTTTCCTATTCTTGACATAATTCTTTCCTCCTATTAACTAATGTAACATAAAACCTCACCACCGACATTATTTGCTTTGGCTTCCTTATCGGTCATCATGCCGTGGGAAGTTGAAACAATAGCTATTCCCAAACCGTTGAGAACGGTAGGCATTTCTTCCACGCCAACATATTTACGCAAACCGGGGCGGCTCACGCGTTGCAAGGTATTGATAGCGGATTGTTTGGTTACCGGGTGATATTTGAGGGCTATTTTGATGATTCCCGGGTGGCAATCATCTTCAAATTTATAATTCAGGATATAACCTTTTTCAAACAAAATTTGCGTGATAGCTTTTTTTGTTTTAGAAGCAGGAATTTCTACTATTTTGTGATTAGCCATTATGGCATTTCTCAAACGTGTTAAGTAATCTGATATTGGGTCCGTATTCATAACTATTTCTCTCTTTTTTAATTTTACCAACTTGCTTTTTTAACGCCCGGTATTAAACCAGCCAAAGCCATTTCTCTAAAATTAATACGAGAAATGCCGAATTGACGCATATAACCTTTTGGACGACCTGTTAATTTACAACGATTGTGTAATCTGATAGGATTAGAATTTGGCGGAAGCTGTTGCAATGCTTTCACGGCAGCTTCTTTCTCATCAGTATATTCGCTGCCTGTATTGATAATTTTCTTCAATTCGGCGCGTTTTGCAGCATACTTAGAGATCATTCTTTCTCTTTTAACTTCTTTTGCTTTTAATGATTCTTTTGCCATATCCTATTTTTGATTTTTAAATGGTAATCCAAATTCTTTTAATAATGCCAGACACTCTTTATCATTTTGTGCTGTAGTTACGAAAGTGATATCCATACCATTGATTTTCGCAACTTTATCGAGGTCAATTTCGGGGAAGATAATTTGTTCGGGGATACCTAAGGTATAGTTTCCTCTTCCGTCGAAGCCTTTATCGTTGATACCTCTAAAGTCTCTGATACGAGGGATAGAGACGGAGATAAGTCTATCTAAAAATTCATACATTTTTTCGCCGCGGAGGGTAACGCGCACGCCGATAGGCATACCACGACGCAATTTAAAGTTAGAAATATCTTTTTTAGATTTTGTAGGAACGGCTTTTTGTCCTGCAATAAGGGTCATTTCTTGAGCGCCTATTTCGATTAATTTCTTATCGGCGATACCAAATTTTCCCAAACCTTGGTTCAGGCATATTTTTTGTAATCTGGGAACGCGCATAGGGGATTTGAATCCAAATTGTTCTTTTAATGCGGGAACAACTTCGTTATCATATTTTTCTTTATATCTTGGTACGTACATTATTTGATCTCCTCCCCTGATTTTTTAGAATATCTAACTAATTTACCTGCATCGCCCAATTTTCTACCGATTCTGGTAGCAACGCCTTTGGCATCCATATACATCAGATTTGAGATGTGGATTGGGGCTTCTTTTTTGATGATACCGCCTTGAGGGTTTTTCGCGTTAGCTTTGGTATGTTTTGATACCATATTCACGCCCTCTACCAATGCGCGGTAGTTTTCTTTGTCCACCATTAAGACCTTTCCTTTTGATCCCTTGGAATCTCCGGCAATGACCTTAACCATGTCGCCTTTTTTAATGTGAATTTTCATTGTTTTGTTTTTAATTAATTATCAATTGGTCTTTGTCAATTGTTCCTTTTAAATGATTACAGTACTTCGGGAGCCAAAGAAACTATTTTAAGGTATTGTTTCTCACGGAGTTCACGAGCTACGGGTCCGAAAATACGGGTACCGCGGAGTTCGTCGATTCCAGTAAGAAGTACCACTGCGTTATCGTCGAAGCGGATATATGAACCGTCATTTCTCCTGATGTGTTTTTTGGTTCTGACGATAACTGCTTTAGATACAGTACCTTTTTTTACATTACCGGACGGGATTGCACTTTTGATTGTGACAACAATTTTGTCACCCACGCCGGCATATCTTCTTTTGGTGCCACCCAATACGCGGATACATAATACTTCTTTTGCCCCGCTATTATCTGCAACTGCTAATCTTGATTCTTGTTGTATCATAACTATTTTGCTCTTTCAATGATTTCTACTAAACGCCAGCGTTTACTTTTGCTAAGTGGTCTGGTTTCCATTACTCTGACTTTGTCGCCAATTTGGCATTCGTTATTTTCGTCGTGTGCCATTAATTTGGTTGTTCTTTTCAAGAATTTCCCGTATTTTGGATGTTTCAATTTACGTTCAACGCTTACAAGAATGGATTTATCCATTTTGTTACTGGTTACGAGTCCTTCTCTGACTTTTCTTTTATTTCTTTCTTCCATAATTTGGTATTCTTAAATTAATTTGCACTTTCGTTTAATTCACGTTTGCGGATTTCGGTTTTCAATCGTGCGATAGTTCTCCTTTGTTCTTTAATCGTTTGAGGATTTTCGATGGGAGAAACAGCGTGAGATAATTTCATTTTTACCAAATGTTGTTGTTGTTCAACTAATCTGTCCTTCATTTCAGGCGTAGAAAGTTCTTTTATTACTTGTTGTTTCATGGTTATTAAATTTCTTCTGAATAATCTCTTCTAACAATAAATCTGGTAGCCACAGGTAATTTCTGAGCACCTAATCGGAGGGCTTCTTTCGCCACTTCAAAGGGAACACCGTCGGCTTCGAACAAAATTCTGCCTGGGCTTACGCGTGCAACGAAATATTCGGGAGCACCTTTACCTTTACCCATACGTACTTCAGCAGGTTTTTTGGTAACAGGTTTATCGGGGAAAATTCTGATCCACAATTGTCCTTCACGTTTCATATAACGGGTAATTGCCTGACGTGCAGCTTCTATTTGACGACCGGTAATCCAATGTTCTTCAAGGGTTTTGATGCCGAACGAACCGAAAGAAATTTCACTTCCGCGCTTCGTGATGCTCTTCATTCTACCCTTCTGCGGTCTTCTATATTTGGTCTTTTTTGGTTGTAACATGACTTAGCTGTTTTTATTATTATTAATTTCTTTTTTCGTTTCTTTTCCCAACGGGTCTCGGGGATCTCTTGGCTCCGACTTTTTGTTCTTTTGCGTCACCGGGCAATTGGAAGAGGTCTCTTTTTTCATACACCAACCCGCAGCATATCCAAACTTTCAGACCAATACGTCCGTAGGTGGTATGAGCTTCTGCCTTAGCGTAGTCAATGTCGGCTCTTAAAGTATGGAGAGGAGTTCTGCCTTCTTTTAAGTGTTCGGTTCTTGCCATTTCTGCACCGCCTAAACGACCGGAAACCGATACTTTGATTCCCTCTGCGTTGGCACGCATCGTAGAGGCAATAGCGGTCTTAACGGCTTTTCTGTATGATGCTCTGCCTTCAATTTGTTTGGCTATGTTTTGCGCAACCAATTCGGCGTTCAAATCAGGACGTTTTACCTCAACAATATTAATTTGAATATCTTTGTTGGTAATTTTCTTTAATTCTTCTTTGAGTTTCTCAACTTCAGTACCCCCTTTTCCGATGATTAAACCCGGACGTGCGGTATAAAGTGCTACAGTCACCAACTTAAGTGTTCTTTCAATGTAAATTTTTGCAATACCGGCTTTGAACAATCTCGCGTTCAAATATTTTCTAATTTTGTCGTCTTCAACTATTTTATTGGCGAATTGCTTGCCGCCATACCAATTAGAATCCCATCCTCTGATTATGCCTAATCTTAAGCCTACCGGATTAACTTTTTGACCCATACTTATTCAATGTTTTGTTTTTCAACTATATTATTATTATTTGTATTTCTATCGTCAATAATCAAGGTCACATGATTAGAACGTTTTCTAATTCTGTGTGCCATGCCACGGGGGGCTGTGCGGATTCTCTTCAACATTCGGCCTCCGTCAACAATAATACTCTTGACATAAAGTTGCGCATCTTCCAAACGAGCACCTTCATTCTTTACCTGCCAATTGGCAACGGCTGATTTCAAAAGTTTCAAAAGTTTCTCGGCAGATTCTTTCTTGCTGAATTTCAATACATTCATTGCATAATCAACATCTTTTCCACGGATGACATCTGCCATTATTCTCGTTTTTCTCGGAGAGGTTGGATTATCTACCAAACGAGCAACGTATAAGTTTTTCTTTGCTTCTTTTCGCACTTCTGCTGCTAATCTTTTTCTTGAACCCATTGTTTTTTATTGTTTTTTGTGGGATAAGGAGCTTATTTTCAATACTTTACTTTATTTAAACCCGCTTTCCCTGATTTAACACTGAAATTGGCGGCAAAAATACATATTTTTTTTTATAAATTACTCCCATTGAAAAAAAATTTTAAAATATTTATTTTCAGTATCATTGCACCCTACTTTTTCAACAATATTCTGATGATAACTTTTATTTCGTTCTTACTTCCACTCCATTTTTTCGTTTTTTCAACCTTATACATTATATATAGCTTGATAATTTATACATACTTTCACGATATCGAATTGTCAGAAGGTTATTGTTTTTATCATATTTCTTTATTATTTCATGAAAAAATTGAAAAGACATTTCGGCTGTATTCAAAACTTTGTGTACTTTTGCACTTCAAATCTATCAAAATGATTCCACGTTATTTATGCCACGGGGATTGCATCGGATTAGTGGCACCTGCACGAAAAATTGAAGAAAATGAGATCTTACCCGCCGTTGATTTTTTTCAAAAAAACGGATTTCGGGTCAAGTTGGGACAACATATTTTTGCAAGCGATCATCAATTTGCCGGAACAGATGAACAGCGTGCCGCGGATTTTCAATCTTTTTTAGATGATCCGGATGTGAATGCAATTCTTTGTGCAAGAGGTGGTTATGGATCTGTCAGACTCATCGATCAATTGGATTTTACCCGTTTTTTGCAAAATCCGAAGTGGATTTGCGGATTTAGCGACGTGACCGTTTTTCATTCTCACCTCCACCAACTGAATGTGGCTACCCTGCACTGCACCATGCCCATCAATATGCAGGCTGATTCATTGAATCATCGGAATGCTCAAACCATGTTACAGGCATTGACAGGAAACAAAATCGAATATCATATTCCGACCACCGACTTAAATCGAAATGGTTGCGCCGAAGGAACTCTGGTTGGCGGGAATCTTTCCATCTTATACTCTTTGATGGGGTCGGCTTCTGCGATCAACACCGATAATAAAATCCTGTTTATTGAAGATTTGGACGAATATTTATACCATATTGACCGAATGATGATCTGTTTGAAGCGCGCAGGCATGCTCGATAAATTGGCGGGGTTGATTGTGGGCGGAATGTCGGAAATGAATGACAATACCATTCCGTTTGGTAAAACAGGAAACGAAATTGTTGCATCTCATTGTCGCGAGTATCATTTTCCCGTTTGCTTTAATTTCCCCGCAGGTCACATGGCAGACAACGTTGCCCTTAAATTGGGAACCCACATTAGTCTTTCTGTCAATACTGACTATACTACTATTTCATTTAATTAATAGTCAAATAGTTATGAGAAAAATCAATGCTTTTATTTTAAAATTATTAAGGTATCATATTGATACGGTGAATATTCCACCCGAAGCTCGGAAATGTGTGCTGTTGTTTGCGCCGCACACCAGCTACAGTGATTTTTTAATTGGTAGAATGTCCTTGAGTGCAATGGGAGTAAAAACGGTTTTTTTAATAAAAAAAGAGGCTTTCTTTTTCCCGTTAGGTCCTATTTTAAAAAGTTTGGGCGGGATTCCGGTTGATAGGGTCAATGTGCGCAAATTCCCCATTTTTGCCGCAGAATATATCAAAAAACAAGACGAAATTGCTTTTCTTGTATCACCTGAGGGCACCCGAAAATTGAATCCGAATTGGAAAAAAGGGTTCTATTTTATTGCCCAAGAAGCCCAAGTTCCCATAGCATTAGGGTATTTGGACTATAAAACCAGACGCGGCGGAATCGGTCCCATCTTTCATCCTACCGGCGATTATGAAAAAGATATCAAGACGATCAAACAATACTACTACGGAATGAGAGGCTGCAATAAAGGACAATTTGATTTGGAAAATGAACCATACGCTCACCCCGAATGGCTTCAATAATAGGGTATTATGAAAGATGATTTAGAGATTTACAATTCTGTCAATGAAACAGAAATGGCGAATTTTTTCATTGATTCCGGCGTTAAAGCCGGATTTCCGATACCTTCCGGCGATGATATTAGGCAGACTTTGGATTTGAATAAAGTGCTGATACAACACCCTGCAGCCACTTTTTATGCAAAAGTTGTGGGCAATTCCATGATTGATGCCGGCGTTGAAGAGGGCGATCTGTTGATTATTGACAGAGCCATCGAACCCCAAAACGGCAGTATGGCAGTATGTTACATAGACGGAGAATTTACGCTTAAATTCATCGGATTAGATGAAAAAGAGAAGGGCGTTATTTGGCTCAAACCGGCTAATGACCATTATCCTCCCATCAAGGTCACGTCGGAAAATGACTTTACCGTATGGGGAATCGTGAGTTATACCATCAAAAATCGATTGAAAAAATAGCACACCTATGTATGCTTTGGTTGATTGCAATAATTTTTTTGTCAGTGCCGAGCGCGTTTTTCAGCCTTCATTGCAAAATAAACCGGTTTGCGTGCTGAGTAATAATGATGGCTGTATTGTGGCACTTTCCAACGAAGCAAAACAGATAGGACTGAAACGCGGTGACCCGCTGTTTAAAATAAAAAACTTGGTTCAACAACACCATGTTACCATTTTTTCATCCAATTATGCACTTTACGCCGGTATGTCGTCACGGGTAATGCAGATTTTATCCGATTTTGTACCGGAAATTGAAATCTATTCCATTGATGAGGCTTTCCTCTGTTTGCAAGGGTTCTCCGTTGCTGCGCTGCCGGAAAAAATGCGCCGGTTGCGACACACCATTTTACAATGGACAGGAATTCCCACCAGCATCGGAATTGCTCCGACGAAAACATTGGCGAAAGTTGCGGGACATTACGCCAAAAAATATGCCGGTTACCACGGAGTTTGCATGATTGATACCGACGAAAAAAGAGCAAAGGCATTGCAAAATTTCCCCATTGAGGAAGTATGGGGAATTGGCAGAAAAGCGGCACCCAAGTTACTGGACAACTGCATTCGCACCGCTTGGGACTTTACACTCAAAAATGAAAATTGGGTGCGCCGTTTTTTTACCATTACCGGATTCAAAACCCAACAGGAGCTCAAAGGCGTTCCATGCATTGAAAACTCCGAAATTGAAACCAAACAGAGTATCTGTACCAGCCGTTCGTTCGGGGAATTGATCTCCCAGAAAGAGCAACTTTTTTCCTCTATTGTCCATTTTGCCTCCTCCTGCGCGACCAAACTTCGCCAACAACAAACCGTTGCCAATATCCTTTCCATTTTTATTGCCACCGACCGTTTTAAAACCGAATTGCCCCAATACAAACAATACGCTACACTTAAACTTCCTGTCCCAACGGCAGATACATCCGAGCTCATTCGATACGCCGCCTCACTGCTTAATCAGATTTTTTTACCGGGTTACCAATACAAAAAAGCCGGAGTGATCGTTTCCGGCATTACCGATTGCACTGCCATTCAACAAAATATTTTCGACAACATCGACAATCGCGAAAAAAGGGACATGCTTTTTAAAACGATTGATAAAATCAACGGACAAAACGGCTTTGACACCATTCAATTTGCCATACAGGATAGAAAATCATCCCATTGGACCTCGCGCAAAGATTTCTGCAGTCGCAATTATCTCAGTGATATCAATGAATTGATGGAGGTGCATTGAGAATCTCATATTGTTCCCCAAAAGCCAATAAAAAAAGCACTTACCATTTTCATCGTAAGTGCTTTTTTTTGTGGGAGCTATAGGATTCGAACCTATGACCCTCTGCTTGTAAGGCAGATGCTCTGAACCAGCTGAGCTAAGCTCCCTTTCTCGTTGTTTGAGGCTGCAAAAATACACCTTTTTTCAATATAGAATCATTTTTTTTAATATTTTTTCAAAAAAATATTTATTCACTGATTTATAATTATTTACGATTACTTTGGGAGGAGTTTTACAAAAGGGATCATCATTTCTTCCAATGAAATTCCTCCATGTTGAAAGGTGTTTTTGTAATAATTGACGTAATAATTATAATTTGTAGGGTACGCCAAGAAAGAGTTGCCGGTCGTAAAAATGAATGAAGAGGTCAAATTTTCTTTCGGCAGAAATAGAGATTCGGGATTTTTGACTTCAAAAATGTCCTTCGAGCTGCAATCCAGATTTTTTCCGACTTTATAGCGCAAATTACTATTGGTATTGCGGTCGCCGATGATTTTGACCGGTTTTTCGATTTTGATGGTCCCGTGGTCGGTGGTGATAAAGATTGGAATTTTCTTTTCTGCAAGATACTTAATCATATCGAGCATAATGGAATTGGCGAACCAAGTTGCCGTCACGCTGCGGTATGATTTTTCATCATTGGCCAATTCGCGAATGATATCAACGTCCGTGCGCGCGTGAGACAGCATATCTACAAAATTAAAAACCACCACATTGAGCTGATTTTGAAGCAAATTGGGAAAATTATCAAAGGTTTTTTTTCCAAAATCCATGTTCAGCACTTTGGCAAAAGATGTTTTTATATTTTTCCCGTAACGCTTGAGATACTCTTCCAAGAGTGGGTGTTCAAACTGATTTTTTCCACCTTCATCATTCTCATTCAGCCAATATCGCGGATATTTTTTTGCAATTTCCGAGGGCATTAATCCGGCAAACATGGCATTTCGCGCATAATGGGTGGCAGTAGGTAAAATGCTGTAACACAGGTCTTCCTGCTCTACTCGATAGTACGGATGAATATACGGAAGAATCGTTTTCCATTGGTCGTAGCGGAGATTGTCTATCACAAAAAGAAAGGCAGATTTATCTTCATTCAGGTAAGGAAACAATTTTTCTTTTAAAATGGTGTGCGAAAAAAGAGGTTTTTCGTTGGCAGTACCGGAAATCCATTTTTGATAATTTTGGATAACGAATCTTGAAAATCGGTTGTTGGCTTCCTCTTTTTGGTCGGCTAAAATGTTGGCAACGCCACTATCCTCAATTTTTTCCAATTCTAATTCCCAATACACCAATTCTTTATATAATATTTCCCATTCGCCCGGCGACATACTGTCAGAAATTTTTGTGGCGATATCACGAAATGCCTGCTGATACGCCATGGTGCTTTTTTCATTAACAATCTTTCCGGTATCAATATTTTTTTTCAAACATAGTAAAATCTGGTTCGGATTAACCGGTTTAATGAGATAATCGGCAATATTGGAGCCAATGGCATCTTCCATGATATGTTCTTCCTCACTTTTGGTAATCATCACAACAGGAGTGTGCGGATGGGTAGTTTTAATATTTTTTAGTGTTTCAATGCCACTGAGACCAGGCATGTTTTCATCCAAGAAAATGATGTCAATGGCTTTGTTTTTTAAAATTTCAATGGCTTCGTTTCCACTGACTGTGGGAATAACCTCGTAACCCTTTCGTTCCAAAAATAGAATATGCGGTTTTAATAAATCTATTTCATCATCTGCCCAAAGAATCGTTGTACTCATGATTTTGATTTTAAGTAAGTATGTAAACTAACAGATATTAAACGCAAAAGTTTCCTGGAAAGTGTAACGCTTGTTTAATAATTCGTTTTATGTTTAGAATTTTAATAATTTTATTATTTTTGCCTCTTCAAAATAAGGGTTATGGCATTTTTTTACGTTCCGGATATTTACCAAGATATATTATCGCTATCAATCGAAGAATCAAAACATTGTATAAAGGCACTGCGCAAAAAGGAGGGCGATACCATTCAACTCACAGACGGGAGAGGCGGCTTGGCTACTGCCGAGATATCATCTGCATCGTTGACGGATTGCATCGTACATATTATTAATAGAGAAATTGTTCCTCCAAGAAATGGGAAACTGCACATCGCTGTTGCCCCGACCAAAAATAGTGACAGAATGGAGTGGTTTGTCGAAAAAGCGGTTGAAATTGGAATAGAAAAAATCAGTTTCATCATTTGCGACCACTCGGAAAGAGATAAAATTGACCTGCAACGACTGCATCGTATTGCTGTTTCTGCGCTGAAACAATCCCAAACGTATTATTTGCCGGAAATGGAAATTGTTGATTTTAAAAGTTTTATCCATCATCAACCCAATAATGAAATGGAAAAATTGATCGCTTGGTGTGATGATAACAATACGGAACAATTATCAGGGCAAGTGTTACAGAACAAAGAGGTACAAATATTGATTGGTCCGGAAGGCGATTTCAGCGAATCTGAAATTTTGATGGCTAAAGAATTGAATTATAAAGAGATAAAATTAGGCAATCGGCGACTGCGCACGGAAACCGCCGCCTTATATTGTTGCTGCGTGATGGCTGCCAAAAACAATTAAAAGGCACGGAATATAATAACTGATTCATAATTATTGCTGTTTAGTGAATAATTGAATTTATTGATTAATCTATTAGCATTGAGTAGATTACGATGCTTCCTATTTTGTCAGGCTTACATTTACGAAAATGAATAAGAAAACCGAAGGATTCTAATTTTTAGCAACCATTTGCGTAGTGGCAAAGCGCATTTCTTTTGCAACTTTTAATCGAAATTTTCTTCCTTGCAGTTCGCCAAAAAACAGACATATTGGCGTGATGAGACTTTGTTATGTTGAATGAACAATAATTAATCAATTTCCCGACAGCAATAAATGGGATGATAATTGTATAAAGGTTTCGTGCAGAGGAATCTCAAAAATGTATCTATGCAAATTCCCAACATTAAATAACCGTTTTTATGCTGTTTCCGGCTCCGGGAATCATCGTTATCTTTTTTGGGAAATTAATTTTCGATATAAAGCAATAAACCCTTCAGATAGCTGCCTTCGGGGTGAAAAATATCAACGGGGTGATCTGGTGCGGCTTCTAAGTGCTTGACAACTCGAACTCTTTTGTTTTCCATGGCAGCTGCCGAAAAGACAATCGTTTGAAAATCTTCCTTGGAAATTGCCTGAGAGCAGGAAAAAGTAAACAATAATCCGCCATCTTTTACTTTTTGCATGGCTTTTCGGTTTAAATTCCGATAACCTTTGATTCCTTGGTCTTTCACTTTATGATGTTTGGCAAATGCCGGCGGATCCAACACAATCACATCATAGCGTTTATCGTCTGCATTTTCCAAAAAATCGAACACATTTTCTGTAAAAGATTCGTGTTTTTCAAGGTATTTTTTGCCTAAAACAGCAATATTTTTTTCAGCAAAATCAATTGCTTTTTTGGAAATATCGACGGAATGGACCCGATTGGCACCGCCCGCCAAAGCATATCCCGAAAATCCACCCGTGTAAGAAAAGAGATTTAAAACATCTTTTCCTTTAGCATATTCCCCAACCATTTTACGATTATCGCGTTGGTCGATAAAGAATCCGGTTTTTTGTCCCTTTACAATATCTATATAAAAAGGAATTCCGTTTTCGTTCACCAAGACCTCATCAAAACTGCCATACAATAACTCATCGACAGGCTCAAAAGACTTGATTTCGGGCAATGTAGCCACACTTTTATTATAAATTGACTTAATTTTGTTCTGAAAAAGGTCTGTTAGAATTTGAACGAAGGTTTCTTTTAGCAGATACATTCCGTAAGAATGGAATTGTATGACCACATTTCCGTCGAACCAGTCCACAATCAACCCGGGCAAGCCGTCTCCTTCTCCATTGATAAGGCGAAAAATATTGGTCTTCGGATGATCAATTAATCCGATAGTATGGCGATAGTCAATGGCATTTGCCACTTTCATTTTCCAAAATGCGTCATCGGGGACAATTTTATCGAAGCTGAAAATCTTGACACACGTTGAGCTGTTGTGATAATGCCCGGTTGCAAGATACTGATTAGCAAAATCATAGACTTCAACCACGTCTCCATCATAAATGGAATGATCTTGTTTGGCGATGGCACCGGAAAAAACCCATGGATGAAATCGTTGCAATGATTTTTCTTTACCTTTTTGTAAAACTATTTTTTTTATCATAATATATTGATAACTAATCTTCTATAAATTCTTTATGTTTGGCATAATTGCGCCATTTATCCAAAACTGCCGTAAAGTCGGCGGGCAATTCGGAATCGAAAAGCATATAATTTCCGGTGGTCGGATGATTGAATCCCAGCGATTTCGCGTGCAGGGCTTGACGGGGCATCAGTTTGAAACAATTTTCCACGAATTGTTTATATTTTGTATAGGTAGTTCCTTTTAAAATACGGTCGCCGCCATAGGTCGCGTCATTAAAGAGCGGGTGTCCGATATATTTCATGTGAACGCGAATTTGGTGGGTTCTGCCGGTTTCGAGCTGACATTCAATCATGGTCACGTAGCCGAAACGCTCAATTACCTTGTAATGAGTCACGGCGTGTTTGCCGGCATCGCCATCAGGGAAAACCGTCATTACCAAGCGGTCATTGGGGTTTCGTCCCACATTTCCTTCGATGGTGCCTTCGTCTTCCTTGAAGTCGCCCCATACTAAGGCACGGTATTTTCTGTCGATGCTGTGTTCAAAGAAATTGCTTGCCAACTTCACTTGTGCCATATCTGACTTGGCAACAATCATAATGCCGGACGTATTTTTGTCGATACGATGCACCAAAAGTGGGCGTTGTTCATTTCCGTTTTTATCTTTTTTATCTTGAAAATGAAAGGTCAGGGCGTTAACCAAAGTGCCGGTATAATTGCCGAAGGCAGGGTGCACGACCAAGCCGGCGGGTTTATTGATAATCATCAGGTCATCATCCTCATAAGGGATGTCGAGCGGAATATCCTCGCCAATAATTTCGATTTCGTGTGGCGGGTTGGGCAATAAAATCGCAATAATGTCCAATGGTTTCACGCGATAATTGGATTTTACCGGTTTTCCATTCACTAAAATACACCCTGCCTCAGCAGCCTGCTGGATGCGATTTCGGGATGTATTGGCAATTAAATTCATTAAGTATTTATCAATGCGCAACAAGTCCGTACCCGCATCTACCTTAAATCTATAATGTTCATATAGTTCATCTTTTGTCTCTTCACTTTCAATAACATCCGGGTTTTCTAACATCTCTTCTTTGTTGGTTGATTTTTAAAACGGCAAATTTACAATATTTTTTTCAGAAATTTTATTTTTCAACAAAAACTATTAAAAAATGTTGTACTTTTGCAAGTTGAAATTTAGAGATAAAAATATATAGTATGAAAAAATTTAAAATTATTCTAATGGTAAGCCTTATCGGGCTTATAGTATGGGGATGCGGACTTGGAAAAATGGTTACGCGTTATCCTGAAATCACTGTAAAACTTGAAAATCCTGACCTTGAAAACAAAGGCGGACAGGTAGAATATCAAGTAAAAGGTACAATTCCGGCAAAATATATGAAGAAAAAAGCAACCATGACCATAACGCCGATGGTTGAATACCAAGGACAAACCGTTGCCCTAAAAACCATAGAATTGCAGGGGCAAAAAGCGAAAGCAAAAGGAGCTGTCATTCCTTTTAAAACGGGAGGAAGTTTCAGTAGTTCAGGTAGTTTTGAATTTAAAGAAGGATATGAAGAAGCTAATTTTGTTGTAGGTGCAGATGCTCAAAAGAAGAAAGCACAACACACCTTTGAACAAAGAACGCTATGCGAAGGAATTATCAATTCCGCTGATTTGATGAATATTAATCCGACACTTGCCGAAAAAGCAGGTAACGGGACAACTCTTATTTACGGTGAACACGGCTACAAAGCTGAATTTATCACCACCACTTCCGTTATTTATTTTGACCTCAATAAATCAGATCTCAACATGAATCTGAAATTGAACAAAAGCGACGCAGCCAAAAAAGTAGTATCAGATTTTATCGCTTTTATGAAAGAAGGACGAGTTATTGACAAAATCGTCATCACGGGCTGGGCATCTCCGGAAGGTGAAGAATCTTTAAATCAAGGACTTTCAGATAAACGTACCGAACAAGGGAAAAAATGGTTCGAAAAAGAATTTGAAAAATATCTGAAACAATATGCCAAGGATAACAAAATTAAATACAAAGACCTTCCCAAACCGGAAATCGTTTTTGACATTACCGCACCCGGTGAAGATTGGTCTGGTTTTGAAAGAGATTTACAAGCTTCAAATATTGCTGAAAAAACTCAAATATTGAACGTGGTACGTTCACAATCAACAACTGAACAAAAAGAGCAAAAGATTAGAGAAATGACAGACATTTACAAAGAAATTGCTGACATCATTCTTCCTCCGCTCCGCCGTGCCGAAATTTCCATGATATGCAATAAAAACTCTTTTAACGACCAACAAATTGCAGAATTTATCAATAGCAATCCCGATACGTTATCCTTAAACGAAAGATTATATGCCGCTTATATGGAAAAAGATTTGGAAAAGAAAAGGATAATCTATTCTGCCATCGCAGAAGATGAAGATTTCCAAGGCGATTGGCGCGCATATAACAACGCCGCTATTCTTCAAGTAGACCAGTACATCAAAACCAAGAACGAAAATTTCCTCAAAGATGGAATTAAAAACTTGGAAAAAGCAAATGCTGTTTCTCCAAATAATGGAATCATCTTGAACAATATGGCAATTGCCAACTTCTTATCGGGCAATACCGATAAAGCTATGGAACAATTTGCTGCTTCCGAAAAAGCTGCTCTTTATCCAACCGAACAATCTTACAACTTGGCAATGAACTACATCCAATCCGGTGACTATGCTGCAGCTCAAAAATCAATGAGCAACAAAACTTGTGATTATAACATGGCGTTAGTACAAATGTTACAAAAAGATTACAACGCTGCCAAAAGTACCTTAAACTGTATCTCTTCCAAAGATGCCAAAACATACTACCTGCAAGCAGTTTTAGGAGCTCGCATGAAAGATGAAAATCAAGTTTATGCCAATTTAAAAGAAGCTGTAAAATTAGACACTTCCTACAAACAAAAAGCGAAAAAAGATGCTGAGTTCAAAAAATTCAGATCCAAATCAGAATTTCAAAGCATCATTCAATAGATTTTTTCACATGAATCATTCAAAAAAAGGCATTTGAAAAAATGCCTTTTTTTGGTATAAAAAAGAGAGTATGAATAAAAGAAAATGGATTTCTCACATAAAAGATTACGCATTGATCTTACTGGGGACCTTGATCATGGCAGTAGGTTACGTGGTTTTCATATCGCCGCTTAAATTAGCACCGGGTGGGGTATACGGGATTGCCATTATTTTACATCACCTTTTCGATTTCCCCATCGGTCTTTCCGGGCTTAGTCTGGATATTCCGCTACTCGCTATCGGGACGTTGTGGTTAGGGCCCAAATTTGGTGCCAAAACTGTAGCCGGCGTTCTGGGATTGTCAGGGTTTATCACTTTGGTCGAGGCACTATATGGTTACCAACCACTTATTTGTATGCCCGGCACTGATATTCCTGACCCTTCTGCCAATTTTATTATTGCCCTTTGTGGTGCTGTTTTCATCGGAATTGGATTAGGACTTATTTTTAAAACCCGTGCTACCTCCGGCGGCACCGACATTATCGCCATGATCATCGGAAAGTATATTAAACATATTCCCATCGGTACGCTCCTCATTGCCGTCGATTCCATCGTTGTTCTTCTCTCACTTATCGCTTTCGATGATTGGACCATTCCGCTTTATTCGTGGTTAGTTATCTACATTACCGGGCAGGTAGTAGATAAAGTCATTGCCGGTTTTTCATCCGGCAAAGCAGTTTTGATTATTTCGGATAACGCAGATGAGATTAAAGAGCGTATTTTAAAAGACCTCAACCGCGGAGGTACTTTTCTCAAAGGCGAAGGAATGTATAATCATACCGAAAAGAAGATTATTTATACCACCATTCCGCGTAAACAACTGCCTCAACTTATATTTTTTGTTCACGAAATTGACCCTAATGCCTTCATGTCTGTTTTAGAAGCCTCTGAAATATTGGGGGAAGGATTTACCTCTTTGCGCGAGAAAGCTATTGAAAGATAAATAATCTAATTTATTTAAGTCATCAAATATATTTCTTCTTTTTGTTTTGATACAAAAAGGAACAAAAAAAAGGCAATCGCAAGATTGCCTTTTACTTTATTGAACAATAAACTACCTATCTGGCGTAGTTTACGGAGCGAGTTTCGCGGATAACAGTAATTTTAATTTGTCCCGGATAGGTCATTTCGTTTTGAATTTTCTTAGATAAGTCGAAAGAGATTTGGTTGGCTTGGTCATCGGTAACTTTTTCTGCGCCAACGATAACGCGCAATTCGCGACCGGCTTGTATAGCGAAAGTCTTCACAACGCCGGGATAAGTCAGTGCCAAGTTTTCGAGGTCGTTCAATCGTTTCATATAGGCTTCCACCACTTCGCGACGTGCGCCGGGTCTTGCGCCGGAGATGGCATCGCAAACTTGTACCAACGGGGAAATCAGGTTGGTCATTTCCATTTCATCGTGGTGGGCACCGATGGCATTAATAATTTCGGGACGTTCTTTGTATTGTTCTGCCAATTGAGCACCGAACAAGGCGTGTGGCATTTCGGGTTCGGTATCGGGAACTTTACCAATATCGTGTAATAAGCCGGCTCTTTTTGCCATTTTCGCATTTAAGCCTAATTCTGCCGCCATGGTTGCACATAAATTGGCAACTTCCTTGGCGTGTTGCAACAAGTTTTGTCCGTATGAGGAACGATATCTCATTTTACCGATAAGGCGCATCAATTCGTTCGGCATATTGTGAATTCCCAAGTCAATGCAGGTGCGTTTTCCGATTTCGGCAATTTCCTGTTCCATCTGTTTCTTGGTTTTAGCCACAATTTCCTCAATACGGGCGGGGTGGATACGACCATCGGTTACCAATTTTTGCAACGACAAGCGGGCTACTTCTCTGCGCACGGGGTCGAAGCTGGAAAGGAGGATAGCGTCAGGGGAATCGTCAATAATAATATCCACGCCGGTCAGATTTTCCAGAGCACGGATATTCCGTCCTTCCCGTCCGATGATACGACCTTTGATTTCATCATTTTCGATATTGAAGACAGATACGGCATTTTCGAGAGCCGTTTCCACGCCGGTGCGTTGTATCGATTTGATGATCACCTTTTTGGCTTCCATATTGGCAGTATTCTGTGCTTCATCAACGATTTCTTTAATCAACACCATGGCATCGGCTTTAGCTTCTTCCTGCATCAGTTGCATCAGTTGTTCTTTAGCTTGTTGAGAGGAGAGCTCGGCAATAGATTCCAATTTTGTTTTTTGAATGGATGTCTGTTTATCCAAATCGGCTTGTTTTTGAATGGCAGCCTCGGTTTGGCGATTTAGATTCTCTTTTAAAGCGTTATTTTCAGCTGCTTTTCGATTATTTTCTTCAATTTTTTGGTTGAGCGCTGTCTCTTTTTGTTTGATTCTGTTTTCGGCGGTAGCGATTTGTTGATTTTTTTCGTTGACAGCCTTTTCGTGTTCGCTCTTCAATTGGAGAAATTTTTCTTTGGCTTGCAGAATTTTTTCTTTTTTGAGTAATTCGGTATCTTCTTCCGCTTTCTTTTTCAGCAATTTAGCTTCAGTTTGAGCTTTGTGTAGCAGCTCTTGGCTGCTTTTGGTAATCGTTTTTTTAAGCAGGCTGTAAGACAAACCGATACCTACGGCTGCACCCACGACGACTCCAATAATAATATAAAGTACTATGTCCATAATTTGATTTTAATGATTAATAATATATGTGGTTTTAGTGTACAAAAAAAAATCCCGCATAGCGTTCCATCTGGTTTCTATAAACTCCAGAATTTACGGTGAAGGAGCCTTGTATTTTCGAAAGTCCTCAGTGTGCGATGCACTTTGCCAATGGCAATGAGGCCGGTTCTAAAAAACAATTGAGCCTATCCTTCGTTTGTGTAATGTTGAGTTTAACAAACGTATCTGAACGTATGCGGGTTTACTATTTATTCAAAGAACGTATTAATCAACGATTTCTATCTGTGTTCCGTCATCGACAACCTCAGTTTTCTCCAATTTTGCCACGCTTTTTCTCAAATCCTCTGCCAGTACCTCTAATCTTTCCATTTGAGGAATCATATTTTCCTCGTATGCGTTTATTTTATCCTCTTTGGCAATGTAATTAATCATCAATTCCAATAGTATTTTTGAGAGTAGATCTTGATGATCGGTATATGTCCATTTTTTCGCAAATTGTAGAAATTTTTCGTTGATTCTTTTTTCGGCTTCGCGGTAATAAAATTCATGCTCTTTATTGATTGTAATATCCAATACACGTTGAGCTATTGTTACCGTAATATGAATTTTATTATCTTCCATTTTCCTTTTCTCCGTTGATGAAGCCAATGCAATTATCAATCTCCCGCACTAATTCGTTTATTTCTTTTTTTACCTCTGTTTTATCTTCTTTTTTTAATATGGTGTGTGTTATTGTTACTAAATTGTGTTTTTGTTTCCATTGTTCCTTTTCCTGTTTTTCTTTTTCAAGTTCTTCTTTTAAAGCGGCATTTTCGTTTCTAAGTGTTTGTATCTCTTTTTGATACTCATCTAATCGAATAATACAATCTTTGAGTTTATATTCTATATTATTGTAGATTTGAGAAAATGATGCCATGCTTTCAAATATTGTGCAAAGATAATGATTTTATCAATGCGACAAGGCTCTTTTAATCAAAAAAAAAGAAAATTTGCGTTAATTTATACTATTCATTTGATTATCAAGCAGAAAATAAATGAATAGCAAACGGTTCATAATAGATTCAATTCGATATTGCCTAACACCATTTCAAAATATCGATGGGGACTTTCGCAATAAAGTCAGCTCCACTTTGCACCAATTCTTCAAGTGTGCGAAATCCCCAAAGTACTCCAATTTTGCGAAGTCCGGCGTTGGTGGCAGTTTGCATGTCCGTTGCTGTATCGCCCACATACAATGTATTTTGCGCGTTTGAATGGGTGATTTTTAAAATATCATAAACAATATCGGGAGCAGGTTTAATAGGGGATCCCGGCCGATTGCCCAAGACTGCTGAAAAAGAAATTTGTGGGAAATAATGGTTCATTAATTCCGGCATGGCTTCATGTGCCTTGTTGGAAGCAACGGCGATTTTAATATTTCGTTTTTGCAGTTCCAGCAGCAGTTCCATTATTCCATCGTACACGCTCGTTTTGTCCATTTTATGCAGTGCATAATAAGCCAAAAAATCCTGATAGATGCGTTCTAAAGGCGCACTATCGCGTGCTTCGGCTGTCAAGGCACGCTCAAGCAACATGCGAATCCCGTTTCCCACAAAATAGCGATAAGAGTCTAACGGGTGTGTCGGATAGCCATATTCTTTCAATATATAATTGGTACAATCGTGTAAATCCTCCAAGGTGTTCAGTAAAGTCCCATCTAAATCAAAAATAATCAAATCTGTTTTCATCGTGTAATAGGGTATAATGTTATATCACTTTTGAGATGATTTATTAATGTGCTTCATACCAGCTTTTCCCGCATTGAATATCAACTGTAAGCGGGACTTCCATCTGCAAGGCATTACACATCAGGCGATTTACCAGTTCTTTCATCGTTTCAATTTCATTATTTGGAACTTCAAAAACTAATTCATCGTGAACTTGAAGCAGCATTTTGCTTTGCAAATTTTGTTTCTGCATTTCTGCATCAATTCGTATCATGGCAATTTTGATAAGGTCGGCAGCCGTTCCCTGAATGGGCGCATTGATGGCATTTCGTTCGGCGGCTTTGCGCAAAATGGCATTGCCGGATTTTATATCGCGGATGTATCTTCTTCTTCCCAGAAGCGTCTCCACAAAGCCGTTCTTTTGTGCAAACTCAATGGTAGAATTCAAATAATTAATAATTTTTGGAAAATGATGATAATACTCATCAATTAACGCACGCGCTTCTTTTTGCGGAATCATCAATCGATCTGCCAATCCAAAAGCAGATATGCCATATAAAATTCCAAAATTAACGGTCTTGGCATTGCGACGCATTTCAGATGTAATATCTTTTAAATCAACATTATATACTTTCGCCGCCGTGATAGCATGGATATCCATTCCTTCTTTAAAAGTGGCTATCATCTCCGCATCTCCGCAAACTGCCGCAACTATTCTCAATTCAATTTGAGAATAGTCGGCTGCCATCAGCACAGAATGCTCATCGCTACTTACAAAAGCTTTCCGAATATCCTTTCCTCTTTGCGTCCGTACCGGAATATTTTGCAGATTCGGATTCGCGGAACTTAACCGTCCCGTTGAGGTAACCGTTTGATTAAAAGTCGTATGAATCCTCCCTGTTTTGGGATTTACCAACAATGGTAGAGCATCAATGTAAGTAGATTTGAGTTTGGAAAGGGTACGCCATTCCAAAATCAGCGGGACAATGGGGTGGCGACAAGCCAACTTGGTCAATATTTCTTCTCCGGTTTGATATTGCTTGGTTTTCGTCAGTTTTGCATTTTGAATAATTTGCAATTTTTCAAACAATATTTGTCCTAACTGCTTGGGAGACGCTAAGTTAAAGGATTCTCCGGCTAATTCAAAGATTTGTTTTTCCAAACGAGCAACATCTTGAGCAAGCTGTGCCGAATTTTCGGACAGAATTTCGGTATTTAAATAGATTCCGTTGTTTTCCATTTTTGCCAAAACTGCTGTTAGAGGCATCTCAATATCAGAAAAAAGTTGCATTAAACCAGCTGTTTCAAGCTCTTGCTTAAAAATCGGGTACAAATTTTGATAAATTTCTATTTTTTCCCCAGTGAGCTGTATTAGTTCTTCAATCGTCATCGTTTTGTCCACAGATATGGGCAACATTCTGTAATTCAAGTAATTTTCAGAAAGGAGGTCTAATTGATGTGAAATTTCGGGTTGTATTAGGTAATGAGCGATTTGCAAATCAAAAAAAATGGACTGACTGCCGATTTTGAGTTTTTGAATAAACTTATGGGTTTGTTTACAATTATAAGTAATGACCGTATTGCCTGCATTGAAAATGGTATTAAGCAAATCTTTATAGTAAAAATGCTTATTTTCAAGCAGATGATAGTAGATTTGATGGTCATTTGCAGAAAAAAAGAAACCGGCAATTTTACCGTTATTCATGATCCATTCAAAAAACAGAGTTTGAGGTTCTGCAAGCGTAAAGTGGTTTGTAGCAATAAAATGATGTTCTTTTTGCGAAAAATCAACCCACGTGGGAATATCTTTTGTGATAGGGGGAGTCGTTTCACCGATTTTGTTGTCAATGGGAGTAAACAAATCCTGTGTACCGGAGGGAGTTTGCGACGAATGTTGAATTCCTAAATCGCCAAAAATACGTGCAGAAAGTGCTTTAAACTGAAGTTCTTCAAATAGTTCCCGAAGCACATTGACCTGTATATTGCTCCATTTCATCTCTTCCCAATCATAAGAAATGGGGACATCTAAAATGATAGTTGCCAACATCTTCGAAATTCTGGCTTTATCTTCATGATCGATGAGTGTCTGTTTTAATTTGGCATTATCAACTTCATCAATTCGGGAATAGAGATTTTCGATACTTCCGAATTGGGCAATCAATTTTTTGGCTTTTACTTCGCCTATATTGGGCACGCCGGGAATATTGTCGGAGCTATCGCCCCAAAGTCCCAGAATATCAATGAGTTGTTCGGGAGTATCAATTCCATATTTTTCGCAGATTTCTTGCACTCCCACAATTTCGGCTTTTTGTCCAAATTTTGCGGGTTTATACATATATATATTATCGGATACCAACTGTCCGTAGTCTTTATCCGATGTCATCATAAATACTTTAAAATCAGCTAATTCGGCGTTTTTTGCCACCGTTCCCACAATATCATCGGCTTCGTATCCGTCCAATTCCAAAATAGGGATATTGAATGCACGAATAATTTTTTTGATGTACGGGATAGCGGTAATAATGTCTGAGGGGGTTTCTTCGCGATTGGCTTTGTAGTTGTCGAAATCGGCGTGGCGTAAGGTAGGTGCGCCGGTGTCAAAAGCAACTGCAATGTGTGTGGGCTTTTCTGTTTTAATGACTTCGTATAAAGTATTGGTAAAACCGAGTATAGCGGACGTATTCAGACCGGAAGTAGTCATTCGCGGACTTTTAATCATGGCATAATAGGCTCTGTAAATCAGTGCCATAGCATCTAACAAGAACAATTTTTTCTCTGACATCATAGCTGATGGGTATGGTTTGCGATTAATTTTTTGTAGGTATTGCCGCGCTCGATGAAATCTTTGAATTGGTCGTAGCTGGCAGCTGCAGGGGAGAGGAGGCAACTTTTGCCTGCCGGTGTTTGGGCATAAGCAAAGTCCACAATTTTTGCGTAGTCATTTTCAACAAGATAGGAAGCCGGAAGCGGAAAACCTGCTGCTTGCCACTCCGCCAATATTCGTTCTCCCACTTTGCCGACAAATACAACATTCTGTACCGGATTTTCGTGCAGAAAATCAATTAATAATTGGTAATCAATTCCGCGATCAAAGCCACCCACAATCAAAGTCGCCACATCATTTAAGGTTTTCAACGCCGCAATAGCCGCTTCGGGAATAGTTGAAATACTATCATTATAAAAATTGATTTCTTCGTATTCTCCGACCCATTCTAAGCGATGGGGTAATCCCTGAAAAGTGGCTATATTGTTTGCGATAGCTTCATTATCAATATTTTGTGTTTTGCAGGCTAAAATAGCTGCCATTATATTGTTATTGTTGTGAATACCCCGGATATTATTTCTACTTCCAATGGCTATGGAAGCATAAATATCGCCATTTTTTACCAAATTAATTTCTTTTTTTAAGCAAAAGGCTCCGTCAGTGAGTGGAAATTGTGTGCTAAAAGGAATAAAACGCCGATTCAACTTATTACTTTCCAATAATTTAGGAATATATCGGTCGTCATAGTTATAAATCAGGATGTCGTTTTCGGATTGGTAAGCGGTGATATTGAGTTTTGCGATTTGGTAGTTATTAAAAGTGTTGAAGTGGTCTAAATGTTCTTGATACAAATTCAGCAAAATAGCGACGTGCGGGGAATGGTGCGTATATTCCAATTGATGTGCTGACAGCTCTGCCACCACGGTCGTATCGTCCTCCATTCTTTCAATCATATCAAAAAAAGGGATGCCGATATTGCCGGCTAATACGGTGTTTCCGACAGTATTGGATAAAATGTGATAGATGAGGGAAGCGGTCGTACTTTTGCCTTTGGTGCCGGTTACACCAATGGTATTGTCACCAAAAGCCTCCAAAAAAAGGTCGGTTTGGGAGGAGAATTTTTCAAGAGGAATATAATAGTTGATCGTATTGAGATTGACCCCCGGAGATTTCAAAATCATGTCGTATTGATTCAGGTTTTGATCATAATCAGGACCGGCGACGATGGTCAGATTCTGATCGGCATTGCAGTCTTCAACGTGAATCAGCGGGCTTTTGTCGGCGATGGTCAGTGGCATGGTCGGGAAATAATTCCGAATAAATTTATAAGAAGCAACTCCCTCTCTTCCGAAGCCGAGAATGACGATTTTTTTTTCTTTTAAATGGTTGAGGATAATATCTTTTTTCATCATAGATAAAGTTATTTCAATTTCCAATCTTCTATCAGCATATCGTTATCTTGCAAAATAGAAAGATAATTTTCGTAACGAGAAAGTGCAATAATTCCTTTATTAACAGCATCTTGTACTTTGCAGCCCGGTTCATGGACGTGCGTACAGTTGTTGAATTTACACTGATTATTAAATTGTCTGATTTCGGGAAAATAGTCGCGAATTTCATCGGGTTTATATTGTATCAAACCAAATTCTTTAATTCCGGGTGTATCAATAATGAATCCGTCCCCCACAGCGAACATGCAGGCAAAAGTGGTGGTATGTTTTCCTTTGTTGTGGTAGTCGGAAATATCGCCGATTTTAAGGTTTAAGTTCGGATCTATTACATTGATAATGGCGGATTTACCCACTCCGGAGTGCCCGCTGCACATCGATACACGATGATTGATTTTGGATTTCAATGCTTCAATTCCTTCGCCTGTTTTTACGGAGGTGCAAAGAGTTTCGCAGCCTATTTTTTCGTAAATATTTTGCAGATGACGAATGGCTGTTTTCTCTTCCTCGTTATAAATA
>JALNYF010000069.1 GCA_023229985.1 Bacteroidales bacterium
CAATGGTGGAGGGTATCGCTCTTTAAGTTCAAGTGGTGAATACGGAAGTTCTGGTGGTGGTGCTACGCATATTGCCACCATTTCAGGATTGTTGTCTTCTTTATCATCAAATCGGTCTGCTGTATTAATAGTTGCTGGCGGTGGCGGTGGTCATGGAGAAGATAATGAACAAGGTGGTGCCGGTGGTGGTACTACCGGAGTTCAAGGATCAGGTCAGTCTGCTACAGCAACAGCAGGAACTCAAGATAATGCCGGAACAAATTCAAGTAATCCATCTGCAAGTGGTTCATTTGGTAGAGGCGGTAACACCATCGGTGATGGTGGTGGTGGCGGCGGCGGCTGGTATGGCGGTGCTTCACCTTCCACGTCGGAAAGTGAAGGTACTGATGGCGGTGGTGGTTCCGGTGGCAGCGGCTACATCGGTGGTGTTACCAACGCTCAAACGATTGCCGGTAACGAATCCATGCCTAATCCGGACGGCGGAACTATGATTGGCAGAACAGGCAATGGCTTTGCCCGCATTAGCGGCACAAGTGTGCGTTGCGCATCTCCGGCAACCGCAATCAATATAACTGTGAATGCGTTGCCCGCTCCTACAGCAGTAACGGCAACACCAAGCACTATCACTTGCGGCGAATATGCCGAGTTGTCGGCAACAACGGCAGGCGAGGAAATCGGCTGGTATACTGAATCAATGGGTGGCGATCTTATCGGTACAACTACCAATAACACTACTTTGGAAATTCGTCCGAATGGGACAACGACTTATTATGCAGCATCCATCTCAGATAACGGCAACTGTGTTTCCCCGGAACGGGTAGCCGTAACTGTAACCATTAATCCGATGACTGACCCGACTGTTGAAGGTGACACCGATTTGCTTTGTGGTGAAACGACGACATTAACAGCATCAGGCAGTGGCCAATATGCAATTTATCGTTGGTACAGCGATGCAGAATGTACCAATTTATTATATGAAGGCAGTGAATATATCACACCGGAATTATCAACGACAACGACTTATTATTTGAAGGGCCTTATTTTCAATACAACACAAGTCTTAGGGTCACCTATGTCAGTTTTAGGGTCTCCGATACATAATACTAGTTCAAGTGGGAATTTCACGTTAGGGTATTCTTTTACACCGAGTGAAAACATATTTGTAACTAAGATATTGAGTTATTTTGGAACAAAAGTATCTATTTGGGATAATAATGGGAATTTATTACTAAGTCAACCTGTCAACGGTAATGGCACATGGAGTACTACTTCTCTTGCAGATACATTACAACTTAGTGCTGGAACGACATATCGAATAGGAGCTTATACAGGTGCAGGAAATTATTACTGGAACACAACCAACATGTCTAATGTATTTGCACATGGGACAATCAATGGATCGTATGAAACATCAGGAGATGCATTTCCAGGAGGTTCATCAGGACCTCATTGGTGGTTCGTCGATTTTGAATATCTAACTAATATCGAAATAGAGGAACAGATCTGTACAACCAATATTATTCCGATAACAGTTAATCTCAATCCGCTCCCGACTCCGGAAATCACATCTCCGGATGTAACGATCAATTGCGGAGAGACATACGAATTAAGTGCTATGGCAGAACGTGGCGATATTGTTTGGTTTACGCAAGCAACCGGTGGCGAAAGCATTGGCACAACTACGAATGGAACTTCATTAACGGTAAGTCCTGAAGAAACGACGACTTACTATGCGGAAGCGATGTCCAATGATGGTATGTGTGTATCCCCATCTCGCGATTCGCTAACGGTAACGGTTGTTCCGACGGCTGCACCGGAAGTGGTAGAAGTAGAAGCCATCTTATGCGGCGAAACGACAACATTATCTGTGGCAAACCCGAATGCAGCCTATACCTATAATTGGTATAGCGATGCAGAATGTACGCAATTTGTACATACGGGCACCACGTTCACTACACCGATCTTACACGATAACACAACCTATTACGTAAAAGCATTGGTTGATAATTCATTTAGTCAAGATTTTAGTTACACCGGAAGTGAACAATTATTTGTTATTCCGCAAGGGATAAATGAGTTGACGTTGGAAGTGTGGGGCGCGCAAGGGGGGCAATATTCGAGTTCATATCCAGGTGGTAAAGGGGGCTATGCATCCGGTACTTTGCCGGTTTCTCCCGGTGATAACATTTATGTTTATGTGGGGCAACAACCTACTACTTATTCAACTTCTTCCGGTGCTATAAATCCTGGTGGTTATAACGGCGGAGGCGATGGAAAGACGTATGTATACAGCTATAGTACTTACTCTCTGGGAGGGGGCGGTGCTACCGATATTCGGGTAAATAGTACATCATTGTATGGGCGTGTAATAGTTGGCGGTGGCGGTTCCGGTGCTAACAACCGGTATGCCGGTTATGCCGGTGGCGGAACTTCTTCGTTAGGTTATAGCAGTACTTATATGGGCACTCAAAGTGCCGCCGGTTCAGGTGGTAGCTTTGGACAAGGAGGAAATTCTACAGGGTCTTATAATTATAATTATGGTTCTGCCGGTGGCGGCGGTGGCTGGTATGGCGGTGGTGCAGGGACCTCTTCGTCCGATGGTTCTTCATATTATGCTCAATATATGGGCGGTGGTAGCGGCTATGTGAATACAATGTCTTCATATCATCCATCTGGCTATTTGCATTCCGCAAGTCACTTTTTGTCTAACACCTCTTTGATTGCCGGTAACGAATCCATGCCTAATCCGGAAGGTGGAACTATGACCGGCAGAACCGGCAACGGTTTTGCTCGCATTAGCGGAACAAGTGTGCGTTGCGCATCTCCGGCAACCGCAATCAATATAACTGTGAATGAGTTGCCCGCTCCTACAGCAGTAACGGCAACACCAAGTATTATTACTTGCGGCGAATATGCCGAGTTGTCGGCAACAACGGCAGGCGAGGAAATCGGCTGGTATGCTGAATTAATGGGTGGCGAAGTTATCGGTACAACTATCAATAACACCACTTTGGAAATTCGTCCGAATGAGACAACAACTTATTATGCAGCATCCATGTCAGATAACGGCAACTGTGTTTCCCCGGAACGTGTAGCTGTAACCACAACGGTTAATCCGATGACTGACCCGACTGTTGAAGGTGACAACGATTTGCTTTGTGGCGAAACGACTACATTAACAGCATCAGGCAGTGGACAATATGCAATTTATCGTTGGTACAGCGATGCAGAATGTACCAATTTATTATATGAAGGCAGTGAATATAGCACTCCGGAATTATCAGCCACAACGACTTATTATGTGAAGGGGAGTGTGGAAAATGTGGCTCAAAACAATGAATTTAGTTATAATGGTAGCGAGCAAAGTATTACCTTGCCGGCGGGAAGCTATCTGTTAGAAGCGTGGGGTGCGCAAGGCGGGACTGCCAATACGGAAGGCGGACGCGGCGGCTATTCTGTGGGAACATTGAATTTGTCAAGTCCCACAACATGTTATGTATATGTAGGCGGTGCCGGAAGTATGGGATATAATGTAGCGGGTGGTTTTAACGGTGGCGGAAATGGTTATTCCAGCAATAGTAGAACGATGGCATCCGGCGGTGGAGCTTCGGATATACGTCTGGTTAGCAATTCTTTATATGCACGTGTACTGGTAGCCGGCGGCGGTGGCGGCGGCTATGAAAGCGGTAACTCCGGCAACGGGAGTACGGCAAGTTATGGCGGCGGCTTAAACGGTGGAACGGGCTCCGGAGGTTCCGATAGATGGGGACAAGGTGCTACTCAAACTTCAGGCGGTGCAGCCGGTAGTTATAATGGTTGGGGCGGAACGATCTATGGAGGTTCTTTTGGTCAAGGCGGCTACAGCGTAAGTGCGGGCTATAGTAATGGTGGCGGCAGCGGCTGGTACGGCGGCGGCGCCTCTACCGCTGATGGTGGAGCCGGTGGCGGCAGTGGCTATGTATATAATTCAAACAATGCAGCGAATTATCCGGCGGGTTGTTTGTTGACAACAAACTATTATTTAACGGATGCACAAACCATAGCGGGCAACAGCACTTTCTTCTCTCCCAACGGAGTGCAAGAAGTGGGACATACGGGAAATGGGTATGTCCGCATTACCTGTTTGTCTTATGAATTAATGTGCAATACCAATATTATTCCGATAACGGTAACGGTCAATCCGCTTCCGACTCCGGAAATCACATCTCCGGATGTAACGATCAATTGCGGAGAGACATACGAATTAAGTGCTATGGCAGAACGTGGCGATATTGTTTGGTTTACGCAAGCAACCGGTGGCGAAAGCATTGGCACAACTACGAATGGAACTTCATTAACGGTAAGTCCTGAAGAAACGACGACTTACTATGCGGAAGCGATGTCCAATGATGGTATGTGTGTATCCCCATCTCGCGATTCGCTAACGGTAACGGTTGTTCCGACGGCTGCACCGGAAGTGTTAGAAGTAGAAGCCATTTTATGCGGTGAAACGACAACATTATCTGTGGCAAATCCGAATGGAGCCTATACCTATAATTGGTATAGCGATGCAGAATGTACGCAATTTGTACATACGGGCACCACGTTCACTACACCGATCTTGCACGATAACACAACCTATTACGTAAAAGCATTCGTTGATAATTCATTTAGTCAAGATTTTAGTTACACCGGAAGTGAACAATTATTTGTTGTTCCGCAAGGGATAAGTGAGTTGACGTTGGAAGTGTGGGGTGGTGCCGGTGGAAATGGAAATCAAAGTGATTATAACGCTGTAACCACTTATGGAGGAAAAGGAGGCTATTCTCGTGGCGAGATTACTTTACCTGCCGGACAAACTATTTATGTTAATGTAGGTGGTGCCGGTACCAGTGTCCCTGTCGGCAGTACATCATCAAGTACCCTATTAGCCGGTGGATACAATGGTGGCGGGTATCGCTCTTTAAGTTCAAGTGGTGAATACGGAAGTTCTGGCGGTGGTGCAACGCATATTGCTACCGTGTCAGGATTGTTATCTTCTTTGTCAGGTAATCGTCCCTCAGTGTTAATAGTTGCCGGCGGTGGCGGTGGTCACGGAGAAGATGATGAACAAGGTGGAGCCGGTGGTGGTACTACCGGAGTTCAAGGATTAGGTCAGTCTTCTACAGCAACCGCAGGAACACAGAGTGGAGGAGGAACAAATTCCTCTAATCCGAGTGCCAATGGCTCATTTGGTCAAGGCGGCAACACCATCGGAGATGGTGGTGGTGGCGGCGGCGGCTGGTACGGCGGTGCTTCTCCTTCCTCGTCGGAAAGTGTAGGTTCTGATGGCGGTGGTGGTAGCGGTGGCTCCGGCTACATTGGCGGTGCTGACAATGGTCAAACCATTGCCGGTAACGAATCCATGCCTAATCCGGACGGTGGAACTATGACCGGCAGAAGCGGGAACGGCTTTGCCCGCATTAGCGGCACAAGTGTGCGTTGCGCATCTCCGGCAACCGCAATCAATATAACTGTGAATGCGTTGCCCGCTCCTACAGCAGTAGCGGCAACACCAAGTACTATCACTTGCGGCGAATATGCCGAGCTGTCGGCAACTACGGAAGGCGAGGAAATCGGCTGGTATACTGAATCAATGGGTGGCGATGTTATCGGTACAACTACCAATAACACCACTTTGGAAATTCGTCCGAATGGGACAACGACTTATTATGCAGCATCCATGTCAGATAACGGCAACTGTGTTTCCCCGGAACGGGTAGTTGTAACCATAACGGTTAATCCGATGACTGACCCGACTGTTGAAGGTGACAACGATTTGCTTTGTGGCGAAACGACTACATTAACAGCATCAGGCAGTGGACAATATGCAATTTATCGTTGGTATAGCGATGCAGAATGTACCAATTTATTATATGAAGGCAGTGAATATATCTCTCCGGAATTATCAGCCACAACGACTTATTATGTGAAGGGCCTTATTTTCAATACAACACAAGTCTTAGGTTCACCTATGTCAGTTTTAGGCTCTCCGATACATAATAATATTTCAAGTGCGAACTACACGTTAGGGTATTCTTTTACACCGAGTGAAAACATATTTGTAACTAAGATTTTGAGTTATTTTGGTACAAAAGTATCTATTTGGGATAATAATGGGAATTTATTACTAAGTCAACCTGTCAACGGCAATGGGACATGGAGTACTACTTCTCTTGCAGATACATTACAACTTAGTGCTGGAACTACATATCGAATAGGAGCTTATACAGGTGGAGGAAATTATTACTGGAACACAACCAACATGTCTAATGTATTTGCACATGGGACAATCAATGGATCGTATGAAACATCAGGAGATGCATTTCCAGGAGGTTCATCAGGACCTCATTGGTGGTTCGTCGATTTTGAATATCTAACTAATATGGAAACAGAGGAACAGATCTGTTCAACGAATATTGTTCCGATAACGGTAACGGTCAATCCGCTTCCGACTCCCGAAATCACATCTCCGGATGTAACGATCAATTGCGGAGAGACATACGAATTAAGTGCTATGGCAGAACGTGGCGATATTGTTTGGTTTACGCAAGCAACCGGTGGCGAAAGCATTGGCACAACTACGAATGGAACTTCATTAACGGTTAGTCCTGAAGAAACGACGACTTACTATGCGGAAGCGATGTCCAATGATGGTATGTGCGTATCCCCATCTCGTAATGCCGTAACGGTCACGGTTGTACCGACGGCTGCACCGGAAGTGTTAGAAGTTGAAGCCATCTTATGCGGCGAAACGACGACATTATCTGTGGCAAATCCGAATGCAGCCTATATCTATAATTGGTATAGCGATGCAGAATGTACGCAATTTGTACATACGGGCACCACGTTCACTACACCGATCTTACACGATAACACAACCTATTATGTAAAAGCATTGGTTGATAATTCATTTAGTCAAGATTTTAGTTACACCGGAAGTGAACAATTATTTGTTGTTCCGCAAGGGATAAGTGAGTTGACGTTGGAGGTGTGGGGTGCAGAAGGCGGCGGTGCTCGTCAAAGTGGGAATAGTTATTCCGGCTATGGCGGCTATGGCGGTTATTCAGTTGGAACGATACCAGCAGAAGGAATAGATAATATATATGTATATGTTGGTGGTGAAGGTGTATTATCATCAAGTGGAGTTGCACGAGGCGGCTGGAATGGTGGTGGCAGTTCTTATAGTACAAGTAGTGGCGACCCTGCAAGCGGTGGCGGTGGTGGTACCGATATAAGAATTAATGGCAATACTTTCTATGATAGAGTAATTGTAGCCGGCGGCGGAGGAGGAGGTGGCGAAGACGGCGGAAGCGCAGGCTTTGGCGGTGGTGAAGTTGGCGGCTCAGGAAATGCTTCGGGAGCAACTCAGACGAGTGGTGGCACCGGTGCAGTATTCGGCTTGGGTGCAAATACCAATAACGAGGGTGGAGCCGGCGGCGGTGGCTGGTACGGCGGCGGTGCTACTTATGGCACACAAAGCTATCCGACCTATAGCAGTTCTGAAGCGGAAAATGGCGGTGGTGGTAGCGGCTTCGTATGGACAGCTGCAACAGCCGGTAATGTGCCACAAGGCTATAATGTTCCTGTAAGTTTTTATTTGACCAACGCTCAAACGATTGCCGGTAACGAATCCATGCCTAGTCCCGACGGTGGAACTACGACCGGCAGAAGCGGCAACGGCTTTGCTCGAATTAGCGGAACAGGTACGCGTTGCGCATCTCCGGCAACCGCAATCAATATAACTGTGAATGCGTTGCCCGCTCCTACAGCAGTAGCGGCAACACAAAATGCAATTAACTGTGGTGAATATGTCGAGCTATCGGCAACTACGGCAGGCGAGGAAATCGGCTGGTATACTGAATCAACCGGTGGCGAAAGCATTGGCACAACTACGAATGAAACTTCATTAACGGTAAGTCCTGAAGAAACTACGACTTACTATGCGGAAGCGATGTCCAATGATGGAATGTGTGTATCTCCATCTCGCAATGCCGTAACGGTAACGGTTGTACCGACGGCTGCACCGGAAGTGTTAGAAGTAGAAGCCATCTTATGCGGCGAAACGACGACATTATCTGTGGCAAATCCAAATGCAGCCTATACCTATAATTGGTATAGCGATGCAGAATGTACGCAATTTGTACATACGGGCACAACGTTTACTACACCGATCTTGCAGGATAACACAACCTATTACGTAAAAGCATTGGTAGATAATTCATTTAGTCAAAATTTTAGTTATACGGGAGACCAACAAACTTTTGTTGTTCCGCAAGGGATAAGTGAATTGACGTTGGAAGTGTGGGGAGCGCAAGGGGGTGGAACAAGTTACTCTTCTTATGTTTGGTTAGGTGGTCACGGTGGTTATTCCGCAGGAACATTGTCTGTTAACTCGGGCGATCTATTAAATATTTATGTTGGCGGTGAAGGTCAAACCGGGACTACCGGTATCGGAACGGCAACTGGAGGTTTTAATGGTGGAGCTAATAGTGGAACCAGCAGCAGTTATTTTTATGGCGGTGCCGGTGGCGGAGCAACGGATGTTCGTTTAAATGGAACTTCATTGAACAATAGAGTCATTGTTGCCGGCGGTGGCGGCGGTGCTGCTTATGGTCCGACAACAACGAATACGATTAATGGGGGTGCCGGTGGTGGCTTATCAGGCCAAGATGGTATTTACAATTCAAGCTATTCGACTCGTGCGGGGAAAGGTGGAACACAATCTGCCGGTGGCAGCAAAGGGACGTACACATCAGATGCATATTCCGGAACTTTGGGTGCCGGTGGTGCTGGTGGAAACGGTGCAGCCGGTGGTGCCGGTGGTGGTGGTGGCTACTACGGTGGCGGCGGTGGAAATTATGGGAGCCAAATGTCCGGACCTGCCGGCGGTGGCTCAGGCTACATTGGCAGTCTTACCAACGCGCAAACAATCGCCGGTAACCAAACGATGCCTAATCCTGCCGGTGGAACCATGACCGGACGTGAAGGCAACGGCTTTGCCAGAATTACCGTCATTGGTGGTGGTGGTGAGAGTTGCGTTTCCCCGGGAGCTTCGGTTACCGTTACGGTCCGTCCTCCGGTACAACCTCAAATTAGTTCAGAAGTTGTAGCTCATTGCGGTGAAACTCCAACTTTGGCAGTGAATAATCCTAATCCCCAACTCAATTATAATTGGTATGATGATGCTCAATGCACCAACTTGGTACATGTGGGTGAAACCTTTACTCCTGAAAATCTTCAAGATGATGTAACCTATTACGTGCGCAGTACTGCCGGTAGCGAAGGTGGCGTGTTTGATTTTGCCTATACCGGTAACGTGCAACCCTTTACCGTTCCTTCCGGCGTGCGAGAAGTTACTTTGGAAGTATGGGGAGCGCAAGGGGGGAGTAGTAATGGTGGTAAAGGTGGTTATTCAATGGGAACCCTCAATACTTCGCCAGGACAATTATTGTACATTGTAGTTGGTGGGAACCCCACATCA